>NZ_QUES01000019.1:0-222 GCF_003478085.1 Eisenbergiella sp. OF01-20
CGCCGGGGTTTCCTCCACTCTTCTTTTCCAAAATATAACAGCAAAGTAATAACAGGTGTTATCCGATCTTCAGGAAAGAAAGCCGTAAGGCCGGTCTTAAGCCCCAGTCGTTTCCTGTTTTCCGCTTCCACCCTGCGTATCTTTTTCTGATAATCGGCCCCGTCATACTGCAGGATCCGCACCGGAGCCGTGTAATCAATCTCTTCCTGGTTTTCTATACCC
>NZ_QUES01000019.1:232-118055 GCF_003478085.1 Eisenbergiella sp. OF01-20
CAATCTCTTCCTGGTTTTCTATACCCAGCAGAACCAGCTCCATCCCGTCCTGGTAATACATCTTCACCACATCCCGCACATGTTTGTATGTGGCAGCATATTCCGGCCGGTTCTGTACCGGATCCTCCGCCTGCAGTTCGCGGTAATCAATTACCTGCCTGCCGCCGTACAGCCAGGCATTAAATAAATCGGCGAATACAGGCGGGTGTGACAGATAAGAAGATAATGAAATATCTATTTTCCCCATAAACATACTTTTGTCTGATGAAACAGACAGGTTTCCTCCTTAATTATACATAATATGTGTAGAATTTACAACATCACAATAAAAATAAAACGGGATTAAATGGAACAGAATGTTCCGAAAGTAAGAACAGAATCGCTATAGCTGATGATGATTATCATAACACAGTGAAAAAGAAAAAACAATATAACTAATTAAAGTCTGCGGAAAAACAACGCAGATAAGGTAAGTTGCCATGCAGACTAAGACGCACAGCACAGAACGCTTAAAGCAATAGTAATATACAAGAAAAGGAAAACATATCCCGGAACAAATACCGGTCTATGTTTTCCTCTTCTGATTCTAACCGTTCCTTTTAGCCAAAAGGATAAAAACAAGGCAGGTCAAACCATACCGCAGAAAATTACCAAAGCTGTTTTTCAGCTGCTTCTGCGGATGCAAAAGGCCCGGGAACCGCAGAAAGGCCGCGATGCTCACCCAGATAATCCTCATTGAAGGTAATAGCCGTCCCGTCAGGATTTTCAAACCGTTGCTCCGGCTCAAAGGCATATCCCAGGATATCACTGGTAATAATGCCATCCTTAAAATCACCAAGCAGATCGTATACGTTTGTTTTCAGGTAATAATGCCCGTCCTTTTCCACAAGCTCCACGGTTGCTTTGTTCGTCTCATCAACCAGATTTGACTTTTCGTTCTTACAGGCCTTTGCACCGTTGAAGTACGCATTTCCATTCACCCATACAGGCAGATGGGAGAAATGATACTTGGCCAGTTCACCCATATTCGCAGGCTTATCCATTTCGAACCAGCCGATCCATTCCTCATAGGTCGGATATTCATCGAATACCCTGGTACCGACCTCCTGGTTATCCGCCATTTGAAATCCCATATCTTCCTTCACTTCCGCTGCTTTAACAGGCCAGTTCTGAATGAAGATATTGTTATAAAAACGGTCATCCCCATGCAGAATGGACATAAATCCTGCCACTTCGGTACGGTGGCGGATATGATAAGGCGTGTAACGGGGCTGGTTAAGTCCGTTTACGGTATTGTCCGTGCCGCCTCCCACAGCAGTAAATGCGCCCAGAATGAGGTTATGTACACAGGCAACACCTTCGGTGGCAATCCGCAGGGCGGCTTTTGAAAGCATCACGTTATTATCAATCAATGTGGGGCCATGGCCCACCTCCACGAAAATATCCTGGCACATCATAGCGCCTTCCGCCTTCGGCGTACCCTCCGGTGCATGGTTGTCATGCAGCAGGTTCTGTGTGATCCGTGTGCCCTGGGCCTGCCAGTCGCACCAGATTCCCATGGTGGAATGATGGATGTGATTGCGGCGGAATACCACATCAATGGCGGCATGGAATTTAATGCCGGAAATTTCGGCACCGCCCAACTGCTGCATATTGTTGATATGGTGAATGTGGTTGTCCTCAATGATGCTGAATACGCATCCCATACGGCCCACAATACCTGCCTGCTCGCAGTGGTGGATGTGGCAGCGCCTTACGATATGGCTTCCCACTTTTTCCTTCAGCCAGCCATGATACTGGCCGCGGCAGACCGCATCCCTCTCCATCTGGGTCGGGCTTTTCACATGTTTGTTGGTAAAATAATGATCATTTTCCGGGTCATAATATTTTCCCAGGGAAATACCGCAGCATTTACTGTTGCTGATTTCACAGTCCTCGATAATCCAGCCCTTTGACCAGTGAGGGCCGACCATACCGTCCTGATAAGCGGCGGGAGGCGCCCAGGTTGTGGCGGCTTTGTTCACGTTAAAACCGCTGAAGGTGATATAATCCACTCCCGTTTTGGAGGGCATAAAGCAATTGCGGCGTACGTTGATATCCACCTTTTCCTCATTGGGGTTATGTCCCTGGAAATTGGCATAGATCACAGTGGTATCACCTTCCTGTTCGGTATACCATTTATAAACGGAAAAATCAGGATCCCAGGAAGGGGGATATACTTCACCCTTGATACATTCCTCCAGTGTCTGGGTTTCATACAGCTGGCGGTCATTTAAATAGACGGCGCCGGTATGCCTTACGACAGGGGCAAAATACCAGTCCCCTCCTACAAACGTAGTATAAGGGTTGTAGCTTCCAAACACGCCGTTATCAATGCGGCAGACCCAGACATTCCCCTGGTAAGGTTCCCAGGAATCAACCGGTTCCGCACCGGTAATAACGGCTCCCAGCGGCTGTTCGCTGCGGTAAATAATTCTGGCATCCTCCGTTCCTGCGTTCAGGGGATCCACATACTCCCGGTATATGCCCGGGGCAACCAGGACCTCATCCCCTGGTCCGGCAGCTTTCGCCGCTTCATTGATGTGCTTAAAAGGCATTTCCTTACTGCCGTTGCCCTCTCTGGCTGCGGCGGCATTCACATAAAAAATCATATATGTTCTCCTTTCTCCGGGCGTTATCACTGTTCACTCCGTGACAGTAACATGCATAAATCCCTTTAAAAACGCCCGTCTCTTCTTGCTTAACCTATAAAGTCATTATATAATCATTATATTATCCTGAAAATGTCGCATCCAGAGGGAATTGACGTTTTTTTGTATCCAAATCAGACTTTCTTCTGGAGGCAGGAGGCGCCTTATGAAAAAAGACAGACAATCCATTGATACCTCCGGGAAACTGTCACAGGAGGGATTTTTAAAAAAGCTGGGGATTCCCAAGACCTTTCTAACCTTCCACAATTTAGGCAGCAACACCTCGGAATTCGTTGCGATCGGGATGCCCTATATGCTCATCTATGAAGCCGCCGACAGAAAACACGGTGAACTGCATTCCCTGGAATTTACGGAAAGCAACAAGAATTATTTCTTTTCTTCCGCAAGCAGGCTGGATCTGGCAGGGAAACGTTCTCTGCACTCCCATGATTTTTATGAACTGACCATTGTGCTGGCGGGGGAGCTTCATTTACAGATCGAAAATGAAATCGTAACCTATCATGCCGGGGAATGCTGTCTGTGCAATAAGAATATTCGCCACAAGGAGCTGCATGACAGCGAATTTGAAATCATTCTGTTCCTGTTCCAGGAGGAATATATTAAATCCGTCCTGGAACAAGATCTGCTGTATGATGAGGAAGGCAGAAGCTGCACCAGCCACACCTTTTTCCACCATCTCTTTGCGGAAAACCAGAAGCTTTCCTTTTACAGTGCGAAGGAATATATTGATTTCAGAAGAAAAACCCGCTTTGATCCGGATGATTTCTACCGGCTGATCAATGCCCTTGTGCTGGAACTGAGCGAAAGCCGTTCCGGAAGAAATTATATGGTGCGGGGTTATTTCTGCCGTTTTATCGCCATGCTGGGCGACGAGGAAAATTATCATATCCAGGCTCATCAGACCAGAATTTCCAAAGAAGAACGGCTTTTCTACCAAGTATCCCAGCTGCTGCAGAACCGAAAGGGCCGGATCAGCCGCAGCGAGCTGGAAGCGGAACTAAATTATAACAGCGATTACATCAACCGGGTGGTCAAGAAGCATACCGGGCAGACCCTGTCCGATTACAGCCGTTCCTTTCTGCTGAAAGAAGCCGCGGATCTTTTGACAAACACGGACAAACGGGTGGGGGAAATCTGCGAAGAGCTGGGTTATACCAACAGGAGCCATTTTAACAGGCTGTTCATTGAACGGTTCGGCATGACCCCCACCGAGTACCGGGAAACGGAACCGGAGGAGTAGGCGCACCTATCCTTTCACGGCTCCCGCCATCATCCCTTTTACCAGCTTGTCCTGGAAGATAATAAACAGTACGATCATAGGCAGCACGGACAGCACCAATACGGAAAGTATGATCGGAATATCCAGGGAATGCTCCCCTTTGAACTGTCCAAGCGCCAGGGGAAGCGTTTTGTTGGATGCGGTCTGCAGCAGCGTATTGGCAAAAGCAAACTCATTCCACATGGATACCCCGTTGTAAATGGCCAATGTGGACAGCCCTGATTTGGAAAGGGGCAGGATAATGGAGAAAAAATTCCGGAACTTATTGCAGCCGTCTATTTCGGCGGATTCCTCAATCTCCTTCGGAATCGTGGTCATGAAAGCGGTCAGGATAAATACCGACATCGGAAGCGCAAAGGTAACATACGGCCCGATCAGTGCCTGAAGGCTGTCATACAGTCCCATATTTGTGGTCATTTTAAAAATAGGAATCAGCGTCACATGCATGGGGACCGACATCATAGCCACGATACCGGCATAGGTGATACCTCTGAGCCGGAATTTCATCCGGGAAAGCGGGTAAGCCGCAAACGCAGAAATCATCAGCATGAGCACCAGGGAAACGGCAACGACAAATACGCTGCGGAAAAAATAGCCGAAGAAGCCATGTGTCATAACCTCCGCATAATTCTGGAAATACCAGGGATCCGGAAGATGGAATACCCCCTGGGAAAGCATATCAAACTGTTTGCGGAAGGAATTCATAACCATGAAAACAAACGGCACCAGCGTAACCACCAGCCATATGCATGCAAAGAAAATGGCAATTCCCCAGGCAATGCGGGATTTGCGTTTTTCTTTCCTGTAGTCAACCTCTTTTTGCTTGTCCATCTCAATAGTCCTCCTTTACCACAAAGATCTTCTGGAACAGCAGGGCAATGGCCGTAATCAGAAGGAACATTCCCGCTGCCACGCAGGAACCATAGCCCATGTTGAACTGCTGGAAGGACAGCTTATACATATAGGTTGCCATCAGCTCGGTTCCCCCCGCCGGACCGCCGCCGGTCATATTCCATATCATATCGAAATATTTTAAGGAACCGATCAGCGACATGGTGCATGCGGTCTTAAAGATAGGCCCCAGCAGGGGAATCGCTATTGTCCGCAGATACTGGCCTCTCGTGGCGCCGTCAATCACTGCCGCCTCATAAATCGATGTATCGATATTTCCGTATCCTGCAATAAAATAAACCATATAAAACGGAGTAAACTGCCATGCCATAACCCCTATTACGGAGAACAGGGCATGGGGGTTCTTCCCCAGCAAATCCACGGTCACCTTGCTTCCTTTAAATAAGGAAGCAAGGGAAGAAAAGATCCCACCGTTTGTCGCCAGCGCATAGGTAAACAAAAAAGCGATTGCCACGGAGCTCATCAGATAAGGAAGAAACCATATGGTTTTAAAAACATTAAACCGTTTACCCCCTGCATCCAGAAATGTGGCAAGAAGCATTCCCAAAGGGATCTGAAGGAGAATGGAAAAAACCATGACTACAACATTATGGCCGAATGCGGACCAGAAGGATTTATCCAGAACCAGTGTTTTCCAGTTCTGTAATCCTATGTAAATTCTGTCGGCCGATATACCGTTCCAGCTGTAAGCGCTGATGACAAAGGTATCGATAACCGGATAAATCATATATATAACTATTAAAAGCAAGGCAGGAAGGAGAAATACCACAGCTGCTACTGCCGTGCTTTTTTCTCTCGTTTTAGCCAGGCCAACCGCCTTCTTACTATGATTCACATTCTCTCCTTTCCGGCAGGCCATCCTCAGAGTGCCGATAACGTTTGGGATAGTATGCCTCTCGTCCAAAGCTTATTCCGCCAGGGCCGCCTTCATGGCCGCATCCTGTTCCTGCCCGATTTCCTCCGGTGTTTTCTGAAGTCCGAACAGTTCCGTCATACAATCCTTATGAACCTCCGTCACCGATGCAGGCAGATATTGATCATACCACAGCTGCACATTGGAGGCATTGAAGAAGATGTCCGCCACCACTTTCATATTTGCATCATCGATGGTATTTTCAAACCCCTTGATGGAAGGAATTGTCCCGTTGTCAAGCTGCCTCTGGTTATACGTGTCATCATTAAAATACTGCGTTGCCAGCACATAACAGGCATCCAGCTTGGTCTGGTCAACCGAGCCGTCCGCATTCCAGCAGTTAAAGGAGAAGCCGTTTCCAATAGCCGTACCGATTTCCACATTCTGGGGAACTCCTTTTGCCGCGGCTTCAGAATCCTCCGGGAAGCGGAAAACGCCGATATTTTCATCGTACCATTCCTGATTATCCGCCCGGATCCCGGACACCTGCCAGGAACCATGCAGCATCATCGCACAGGTATTATCATACAGCAGCGCCTTATCCTGCCCGTCGTCCGTGGAAAGGGAATTCACCCCATCCGGGAAATATCCCTTCTTAACCCAATCCTGGATTTTATCCCCGGCCCAGATAAACGCATCGGAGGTAAAAGAGCCTTCCTGCGTGTAAGCTGCGTCGAATTCTTCATTTCCGGAATGGCGCGCTACCAGGTACATATAATACATGGAGCCTGTCCACTTGGAACCATTGGCCAATGCGAACGGGACATAGCCCGCTTCCGTCAGTTTATCGCACACGGTTTCCAGTTCATCGATGGTTTCCGGTACCTCCACACCGACCTCTGCAAATATATTCTTGTTATAGAAAATGTCGCATCCGGACAAACCGCCGAACGGAATCGCAAGTACCTTGTCGTCGTAGGTGGACTGTGCGATTGCCGCATCAATAAAATCCGGATGGTCATAGGTATTGAACATCTGCGTAACATCATTCACAAAGCCGGATTTATAGTATTCAGCCATAGGGCCGCCGCCCCAATGGATATACATATCAGGCGCCTGTTTGGAACTCATCGCAACCACCAGCTGCTGCTTATAATTATCATTCTGCTGATGCACCTGATTCACGGTAATATTGGGATAGTCCGCCATAAACCGCTGTACTGCGCCTTCCATTGTTGTTTTTCCCGGATCTTCCGTAGAAATATCCCATAAGGTAATCGTGAGCGGTTCCGAAGTCAGTTCCGGTACATTTTTTCCGTCTGTCTGCTTTCCGGCTGTTCCCGTTTCCGCTGCTGCACTGTCTGCGGGCACCTCGGAAGCCGCCGCACCGGTATCCGCCGCTGCTGCCGGGGTCTGCTGGCCGCCCGCGGATCCGCATCCCGCCAGCAGAGTTCCCGCCATTGTTACTGCAAGAATCATTGATAAAACGTTTCTCTTCATACTTTAGTGCCCTCCTTGTAAAAGTGTTAAAAGAATCCTGCATCCGGCTCCCAACCGGTATCCGGGCGCGCAGATCGCAAAACGCACAAATGTTTTTCTTTTCGGCGTTTTTAATAAAGCAATTATACCCCCCCCCGTAAAATTTCAAGCATTTTTAACAATTTTTACCATAATCCATACGTAAACATAAAAATATACAACAAAAAAACATCCCGCCGGGAAACGGGATGTCAGGAGGAGCTTTTCATGACACGGCAAAAGAAGGGCCGTCATTAAAAAGCGCCCGGTTATACTTTTGACGGGCTATGCGTCGGCGGACAGACCCTGGTACAAAGACAATTCCTAAACCGCACTTGTCAAAGCGGCGGATGCCGCCTGATACCGTGCCAATTACTTTTACCAAAGCCCGAGTAACCGCTGCAGGGTCAGGCTCACAAAAGTGATGGCCGCCCAGCAGGTAATTCCCAATGCAATTGGCTTACCTCCGGTTTTGACCAGCTTCACCACATTCGTATTCATCCCTATCGCCGCCATAGCCATAACTATAAAGAACTTGCTCAGCTGCTTCAATAAGCCGAACACTCCATTGGCGGCCTCCAGCGCCGCTCCGGAAAAGACAGAAGTGATAACCGTCGTTATAACGGATGCCCCTACAAAATACAGGATGAACATGGGAAATATGGATTTCAGACTCACTGCCGTGCCCTCAACCCGGTTTTCCTTCTTTTCCCTGCGCATCCTCACAAAAGCGAGCACCAGTGTAACCGGTATGATAGCCAGCGTCCTTGTGAGCTTCACAATCGTTGCATATTCCAGCACCGCGCCGTTCGTGCCATGCAGGGTATCCCAGGTAGATGCCGTTGCGGTTACCGAAGACGTATCATTGACCGCAGTGCCGGCAAAAAGGCCGAAGCCGGTATTTGTCAGCCCCAGCAGGCCGCCCATTGTGGGAAAAAGCAATGCCGCTATTATATTAAACAGGAAAATGACCGAAATGGCCTGGGCGATTTCTTCATCGTCCGCATCGATTACCGGTGCGGTGGCCGCAATTGCCGATCCGCCGCAGATGCTGGAACCAACCCCAATCAGGGCAGCAGTCTTTCCCGGAATCTTTAGAAGCTTATACATGAGGAAGGCGACTGCCAGAGATGTGCTGATAGTGGAAAGAATGATAGGCAGCGATGTCATTCCCACTTTTCCAATCGTTGCCAGATTCAGGCCGAAGCCCAGAAGAATGACCGCATACTGAAGAATCTTTTTAGATGTAAACGCAATCCCCTCACGGTAAGCCGTTTTGTCTTTCATGGCTACAGCCAGCACCATTCCCGTGAGGATCGCAATCACCGGTGCGCCTACCACCTCCAGTACACCTGCCAGCCTGACGAGCAGCCAGCATAACAATGCAACCAGGAAGCATAATCCGATACCTTTTCCTTTTTTTCTGATAAATTCCATGATCCACCTCATTTGTTTTTTTCTCCCAGATTATACAATCAGAGATGGATAAAGTAAATTTATATATTTTTATATAATTATAATTATTTCTTATCATTGTGCAAATCTGTTTCCATTTCTGCCGCTGTCGGGCGGACAATCGCCTTATTATTCACGTAATCCGGCTTTATTACCATACCCCAAAATCCGGAAACCGCTCTCCATAATCCGGCATACCTGTGCAAAATGGCCGGGCAGCTCATCGGTATTATCATTTTTTCCCGTCAGATAATCCACAACAATATCTTTGATTTCTTCTGTCACTGCAGCTCCTCTCCCGATCTCTCCGGCGGCTTCTGTCATGGCCTCATCGTTATACTCCCGGCCGAGCATACGCAGTACAAGACCCGCTTTGTCAAAACCGCCGCCGAATGCCACGGAATCCGGCTCCTGAATACCCAGCAGGGCATTCGGAACGGTCGGCACGGTGCCGAAAAAGGTGATCATATGGCGAAGCAGATTATCATAGTCCTCTTTTGTAAGCCGGCTCTTCCAATCCGGCAGTTCCTTCACGAACTTTTCAAAACCACGGATGCCGAGAACACCGGCCGGGGGATTCAGGAAAAGCTCACCTTTCGCGGCGAGCGCCTCCCTGGCAATCTCATATTTATTCTTCGCGGAGTTCATCCGGACGATACAGACCGTATTCGGTTTTGACAGCCCCGGATAGGAACAGTCCCAGGCAGGCCGCAGCTCGTCGTATGGCAGCTCCTGCACGCTTTTACAGCCGCAGTCATGCACATAAATACACTGCCTGTCATCGTCATATCCGACCATAAGAACATAGTGGAAAGGTATGTGTCCGCCATGGTACAGCTTCTTGTAATAAGGCAGATAATACATATCCAGTGCGCCCAGCACACAGGGAAAGCCGGAATCAATCTGGGACTTTGCCTTGCTTAACGCCTTTTCAAATGTCCTGTATTCATAATGCCTGTATTCAAATCCGACGATAGGCGCCAGAAACTCATACATTTTCTTCGTGCGGCCATCCCCCAGTGCCACCATGCGTTTTTGTTCGGCTTTTTCTGTTTTCAGATAACAGAACGATCCGAATCCGGAAAGGACGAAGAAGAAACTGGGCGGAAGTCTTTCTCCGGTATCGCGGATATACAGATCCTCTATCCCGTTCCACATGCATTCATAATCATCCTGATGATGGGGTATTTCTATTCTTTTCTGCGTCATGGTATCCTCCCTGCTTTTCCTTATTATGCGATTTGCAGCAATTCGCTTCTGCAGGGAAACCATACACCCTGACACAATGGGAGAGTCAAGTATGACTTTCGGCGACGGCCCCCACAACAGCATGCGGCACATAAGCTTCTTCCAGAAAGGCGATCTCCTCCTGCGTAAGTGCCACTTCCAGGCTGCCTGCGGCATCATCAAGATATTCCGCTTTTGTGGCGCCGATAACAGGAGCTGCAACGCCTTTTGCATACTGCCATGCCAGTGCGATCTGTGTCATGGTGGCTCCCTTTTTCTCTGCGGTCCGTGACACACGTTTCACGATTTCCATATCGCTTTCCTGTGTCTTGTCATACTTCCCTTTTGCGGTCACATCCGTTTTGCTCCGCAGGGTATCCGCAGACCAGGTAGGCCGTGACAGTCTCCCTGCCGCAAGCGGGCTGTAGGGTGTCCTAGCCACATCCTGTTCCCTGCAGATCGGGATCAGCTCCCGTTCGTCCTCACGGTACAGCAGATTATAGTGGTTCTGCATGGAAACAAATTGGGTCCAGCCATTCTTTTCCGCTGCATGCTGCATGTTCATAAACTGGTATCCGTACATGGCGGAGGCGCCGATGGCACGGACCTTGCCTGACTGAACCATTTTATGCAGCGCCTCCATGGTTTCTTCTATCGGTGTGCCGTAATCAAAGCGATGGATGATCAGCAGATCTATATAATCTGTCCCCAGCCTTTTCAGGGATCCCTCCACCTCTGCCGGTATCGCGTCCTTTGAAAGCTTCCCTTCATTAAAATATACTTTTGTGGCAATAACCACCTTATCCCTCGCTATGTTATTCCGGATCGCCTTTCCCAGATACTCTTCGCTCGTCCCGGCCGAATAGCAATTTGCCGTATCAAAAAAGGTGATGCCAAGATCCAGCGCATGCCTGACAATGGCTTCGCTCTCCTGCGGGTTCAGCGTCCATGCGTGCATTTTGCTTGCCGGATCTCCAAAGCTCATACAGCCTACACACAGCCGTGATACCTCTATGTCCGATTTCCCCAGTTTTATATATTCCATGTTTGCTTTTTCCTTTCTTCTCTGCCTGTCCGATTTTCCATATGTTCATATCCTCTGTTCCGGCAATTGCTGCCGGATTCCCGGCACGTCAAACCCATTCCGCTATATCTTTCTCAGCCGCGGACACACTGCTTCCGCGGATTGCCAGCCCGGCTTCCACCGCAGCCTGAGGGCACAGCCTCCTAATATCCGCAACGCTGCTGCCCAAACCGCTTCCCTCATGGGTACAGAAGGGTTTGATCGTTTTCCCGGTAAAATCAAAATGCTCCAGGAATGTAAAAACCGCCATCGGCATGGTTCCCCAATAATTGGGATACCCCAGATAAATAACATCGTACGGTTCCAAGCTCTCAGGATACGCTGTAAGCTCCGGACGGGCATCCCGTCTCTGATCCGCCTGCGCCTGTGCAACGCATTCATTATAGTCTTTGGAATACGGCTGCCGCGGCTCAATCTTGAAGCTGTCCGCTCCTGTTAACTTTTGAATGATACCTGCCGCCGCTTCCGTGTTTCCTGTTTCAAGCATCTTTAATTCCCCATTCACGTAATTTTCATCACCTCTTGAAAAAAATGCAAGTAATCCGGCCATCCTTTTTCCTCCTTCTGCTTTCCCGCTAAAGCTGATCCCCCGCGGATATGCATATC
The DNA here is from genome assembly GCF_003478085.1 of Eisenbergiella sp. OF01-20. Taxonomy (NCBI): domain Bacteria; kingdom Bacillati; phylum Bacillota; class Clostridia; order Lachnospirales; family Lachnospiraceae; genus Eisenbergiella; species Eisenbergiella sp. OF01-20. The sequence goes on from NZ_QUES01000019.1 coordinate 11,878, forward strand.
TTACCAGTAACCAGGTTTTATCTGTATTATAGCTTACCCTTTCTTGCTTTTGAATCTCCTATATGTTACCATAGTATAAACCTGAAGTTTATACTATGGAGGACATTCTATGTACAATCCCCTGCTGGATACGTTTCTGGCGGCCGCCGACTGCGGCAGCTTTACCAAAGCCGCCGAACGTCTGTATATCTCCCCCACCGCGGTCATGAAGCAGATCAATGCGCTGGAGAAGCATCTGGATATCAAGCTGATGGAACGCACGCCCTCCGGCATCCGTCTGACGGCGGCAGGGGCTGTCATTTATAAAGACGCCAAATTCATGATAGACTATTCCCAAAAATCCCTGGCAAGTGCCAGGGCGGCCCTGCATACGGAGGACACCACTTTCTGTATCGGTACCTCCCTGTTAAACCCGGCAAGGCCCTTTATGGATTTATGGTATCGTGTCAATGCCAGTTTCCCGGACTACAAGCTGCACCTCGTATCCTTCCAGGACAATCACGAGGGGATCCTCTCCGAGATCGAACAGCTTGGGGAAAAATTTGATTTTCTGATCGGGGTATGCGACTCCAAAGCATGGCTTTCCCGCTGCCGTTTCCTTGCCCTTGGCAGATATAAAAAAATGATTGCCGTATCGGACAAGCATCGTCTGGCGGGGAAGGCATGTATCGATATCGAAGATTTATATGGGGAAACGCTGATGATGGTGGAACGGGGGGATTCGGGGGTGAATGATTTCCTGCGCAATGACCTGGAAAGGCATCATCCGCAGATTCAGATAGAGGATACGCCCCGGTTCTATGACCTGTCGGTTTTCAACCGCTGTGCGGAAACCGGGAACGTCCTGCTCACCATTGAATGCTGGCAGGACGTTCATCCGGGTCTGGTAACCATCCCCGTAAACTGGGATTACAGTATCCCTTACGGACTGCTCTACAGCCTGGACGCGCCGGATGATGTCATCCGCTTTGCCGAAACGGTTACAGGTATTCTATAAAACCGCCGCCTAAAGATATGTCAGGATTGTTTCCTAAAAAGGCTTTGCGCAAGCCTCTTATTCCTCTTTTTTCTCCGTCTGCGGGCCGAATACCCGTCCGGCCGCTTCCAGATAGCCATAGCCGTACAAATCATCCGGCTCCAGATAACTCGTTTCCGTCCATTCATTCCAGCTGTTGACGGTTATCAGAGGCGCCTGTTCCGGGTGGCTGTCCACATAAGCCTTTGCCATCCGGAATGCTTTTTCCACCGCCTCCGGGGTATTGTTCTTCATCACGCCGGGGCGGAAATCCAGAAACCGGGGATTGTTATCCCAGCCCACGGAAACATGAGGATAATATGGAATCTGGTAATTGGCTTCAATCCGTTTCCACTCCGCCTCCGCATCCTTCAGGATCGCTTCATAATCCCTGTCTATTTCCGCGAAATGTACAAACTGGTAATGGGTCATCCCTTTGAATCCCAGTTTTCTGCATACCTCCATCCCCGTCGTCTGGGAATGGCTGTCCACGCCGGAATAATTCATCGCCTTTTCACTCCACATGGTCAGCATATAATAAACGCCCGCCAGGCCGGCCCTCCTGGCTTCTTCCTCAAACCAGCCCAGGGCTTGCGCGGTCTTATCATAACCGCCAAGCCCGGTTACCAGATTGGTTAAATCATATATCATGAACACCGGCTTCCCATCAATACAATAATAATTAGGCTGTTTAAAATAGGTTCCGATGAGCCGGCGGCAAATCCGTTCAAATTCCGCCCGGTCCACGGCTCCCCGCCATATAACATTATCCTGCCCGCGCGACAGCCGGATATCCCATAGGGAATTGGCGTCATGATTGGCCCACATCAGAAAGAACTTCATCTTATTCCTGTTTTTCGCCTTCAGGAAGCCGTCATTCAGGCAGTTTTCCAGAAACGGCCGCCCGTCATACCAATACCAGTCATAGATAAACGTATTGATGCCATGATCCACAGCCGCTTCGATTTCCATTTCCATCACATAGGGATCCGCCTCGTTCACATACCCCCACAGGGGTTTTCGCGGCCAGCTGTGCCCCTCATATTTCCGGACACTGTTTTTTACAGACTGCCATTCTCCCATTCCCTCCGGCCAGAACATCCTGGTTCTCGGTTCATCCGGCGTATAAGCCGGCCAGACATAGGCCGCCACATCATATTTAGCCATCGCTTTCCTTCTCCTTTTCCTTACAATTCCGATCTTTTTTATTATAGCAGAAAGAAGCCGCCCCATATATACCAAAAAAGAAGTGCCGACACAGAATTCTACTGCGTCAGCACTTCGTCTATCCGTTTTTCTCCGTTGATTTCCGTCCAGTCCTTCCTGAAATCCGAAACCGCTTTATCTATCAGGGCGTTATCCACCATGGCATCCAGCACCGCCGGAGGCAGTGTCACCGCCTGTGCCCCTGCAAGGACGGCCTCCAGTACCTGTCCGCAGTTTTTGAAGCTGGCGGCAAGTACCTTTGTTTCGATTCCATGGATGCGGTACATAGATACGATGTCCGTTACCACCTGTCTGCTGTCCAGGGAAAGGTTCTGCATGCGGTTATAATAGACAGCCGCATAGTCCGCACCCGCCATTCCGGCAAGAAAGGCCTGTTCCCTGGTATAGATAGCCGTAGCCGTGACGGCGAACCCCTTTCTTTTCAGTTCCCGGATGGCCTTGATGCCCTCCCGGTCCACAGGTACCTTGATATAGGTATTTTTCCCGTATACCGCTGCGACAGCCTCTGCTTCCGCCAGCACCGCCTGTACCGTTTCGCCGGTCGCCTGCACATGGAGGGGCAGGCCGCAGGCCGCTTCCCGTACCAGCTCCATCTGCTGTGCAAATTTTCTTTTTTCCTTTGCCAGGATGGAAGGGTTCGTGGTAATTCCCGTGAGGGGATACCCTTTTGTGCATCTCCTGATTTCTTCCGCATTCGCCGTATCCAATAACAGTTCCATTTCCGTATTTTACCGTCCTTTCCGCCGCCGTCCGCAGCCCCGCGGGGATGCCGCGGCTTTCGCAGCATGATCACCCTTTTATAGCCCCTATCATAACACCTTTTACAAAATATTTCTGCACAAAAGGATAAATACACAGAACCGGAAGGGTGGAAACGATGATCGCACTGTACTTAATCGTCTGCGCCAGATAGATTTTTTTCTGCAGCGCTTCGGGATTCAGGTTCTGTGTCTGGCTCACATTGCCCACCGTATTCGTCACCAGGATATTGCGCAGGAAGGTCTGGAGAGGCAGCAGATCCTTGTCATTGATATAAATCAGCGCATTAAAGAAATCATTCCAGTGGCCTACCATATAGTACAGGGCAATGACGGCGATTACCGGCTTGGACAGGGGAAGAACCACTCTGACCAGATACTGGACGGGATTGGCTCCGTCCAGGATGGCGGCTTCCTCCAGGCTCTCCGGGATGCTGTTTACGAAATAGCTGCGCATAATGATCATATTATAGACGGACAGGCAGCCCGGAATCATCATGGCCCAGACCGTATCCACCATGTGCAGCCCTTTGACTACCAGATAGCTTGGGATCAGGCCGCCGCTGAAATACATGGTTATCATACAGATGACCATCAGGATGTTTTTGGGCATAAACTTTCTGCGGGAAAGGGGATAGGCCATGCAGACCGTCATAAACAGATTGATTACCGTACCCGCCGCCGTATAAAATATGGTGTTGCGGTATCCGATCCAGATTTCCTTATATTTCAGTATTTCTTTATAGGAATCCAGGGAAAAGCCCTTCGGCAGGAAAATCACATTTCCCCTCCATACCTCCGACGGATTGCTGAAGGATGCGATGACCACAAACCACAGGGGCCAGGCAAACAGCAGGAACAGCACTATCATTATGAAAAGATTGGTGACATCAAAGGCATTGTTTTTCTTATCCATCCCTATCCTCCTCCTACCACAGGCTTTCGTTCATTGTCCGTTTGGCAATCTGGTTTGACATAAGCAGTAAAAACATGTTGATCAAGGAATTAAAAAGTCCCACCGCCGTGGAATAACCATAATCGTTATCCACCAGGCCCACACGGTACACATAGGTGGAAAGCACGTCGGAGGCGCTCATGTTCAGCTGGTTCTGGAGCAGGAATACCTTTTCGAAGCCCACGCTCATCAGAGATCCGATCTGCAGGATCAAAAGCATTATGATCGTGGGTTTGATCGAAGGCAGATCCACATGGAGAATCCGCTGGAGCTTGGTGGCTCCATCCACAATAGCCGCCTCATGAAGCTGGTAATCCACGCCGGACAGCGCTGCGATATAGATGATGGAGGCCCAGCCCATCCCCTGCCATACACTGCTCCAGACATAGATGGATTTGAAGTATTTCGCTTCCCCCATAAAGTTTACCGCTTCCATCCCCAGCAGCTGGAGAATACGGTTGATGACGCCGGTATTGGGATCCAGGAAAATGATGATCATACCGCTCATCACCACCGTGGATATGAAATAAGGGGCATAGGACAGCATTTGTATGGTTTTCTTGAAACGTTTCTGCCGCAGGTAGTTCAGCAGCAGGGCAAAAATGATAGGGATTGGGAAGCCCACCACCAGACTGTAAACGTTGATCAGAATGGTGTTTTTTAACAGCATGGTGAATTTATAGCTTCTGAAAAAGCGCTGGAAATTATAAAATCCAACCCAGGGGCTTCCCCAGATTCCTTTTTTGACGTTGTATTCCTTAAAGGCCAGCTGGATTCCTCCCATGGGGATATAGCAGAACAGGATAAGATATGCCAATGGGATCAGCACCATCAGGTACAACGTCCAGTTTCCTTTAACATCTTTGCGCAGGCGTTCGCCGAAGCTTTTTTGGGGAATTACGGCCGGCTGCCTGCTGTTTTCCGTCGCCTCCCTGTGATTCTTTCCTCTCCGCATGTTATCTCCCGTCCTCACTCTGTCATTCATCCGTGGCTGCCGCACCGGCAGCACAACCCCGCCGGTGCGGCAGTCCGTACTCCTGTATCCGGAAACCGCCGCTTATTTATTTCTCCATTTTCTGGTATGCGCCGTTGTAGATGTCGGCGTATTCCTTACCGCCCATGGCATCCAGCTGGCTTATGTATTCGTCCCAGGTCGCTTCCAGATCTTTTTTGCCGGTAGTAACCTCGGCCAGATATTCCATAACATAGTCGGAGATATCCGTATTAATTTCCACGATCCGTTTGGATTCCTCCTCCGTCAGCTTCAGGGAAGGGAAGGGATCGGCGCAGAGGCTGGAAATCCTGTTTTCTTCCGAGCTTCCGGACACGTTGCTTTCATCCCGGTACTGATCGTTGTAATAGGTCTGGGGCCATACCATGGGATTATATGCGGAGCCTTGCAATGTGGCGTTATCCCGCACCGTGGATTCATCCTCGCCATATTCGGTTCCTACGATATAATCCCATTTCCCGTCGTCTCTCCACTGCCAGGTCTTTCCTTCCACACCCATAACGGAGAGGATGCCCCCTTCTTCACTGTAAAACTGATCCGCCCACGCTGCAGCGATTTCGGGATTTTCACATTTATCCGTGATTACCATAGCGCCTTCCGACACACCCGCATCGGAGCTGACGCTTGTTTTTCCCCACGGGGTCATAACCATATAGTCATAGCCCTGGCTTAACTCGGAACCTACAGTCTCACTTGGCGACCAGCTGTAAAAATAGCCATACACATCGGACGGGCCTTCTGCATACTGCTGGTCAATAGTCTTGGAAAAACAGTCTTTATCCAGCAGGCCTTCTTCATAGAACTTCGCCAGATAGGACAGGAACTCTTTATACGTCTCGGTTCTGGGCACATATACGATTTCCTCGTTCTGGACCGCACAGAAGGTATTGAAGTCCATGGGCAGCATGTACTGGAACAGATAAATCGGGGGAACGGAATTGTTGGCTTCAAAAGGGATTTCATCCGCTTTCCCGTTTCCATTGGGATCCTGCTCCTTGAATGCCTTCAGGACCTGATAAAGCTCTTCCATATTTGTAGGCTCTTCCATTCCTACCGCTTCCAGCCAGCGCATATTCTGCCATAAGAGGATGGTTGCGGGCACTCTGCGGCTGAGGGTGGGAAGGGAATAGATATTCCCGTCGGAGGATGTAATATACTGCCACGCATCTCTTTCATCCAGAAGCTTCTTGAGGTTGGGCATATACTGGTCAATCAGGTCATTAAGAGGCAGCAAGACACCCTGGAAGCCATATTTTTCGATTTCATTATGTTTGATAAAGGATTTAAAAAGTACGTCCGGATAATCTCCTGAGGAAAGCAGCAGCCCTCTCTTGTCATCCAGATCCGCAGGAAGGCAGGAAGTCACTTCCCATTTGACATTGGTATTCTCTTCCGCCACCTGGAACGCCAGCACATCGGGAAGCTCCGCTCCCGTATAGCCTGCGGACACCGCAAACATGCTCATGGTCACCGGCTCCGCAAGAGGGAAGGTTATCCCTAAGGCTTCTGCAGCCGTTTCTGCCGCGCCCTCCGCCTCTTTTGTTCCTTCCGTCTGCTGTGGGGATGAGACGGTATCTGTCTGGGTTTCCGCCGTTTTGCCGGAACACCCGATAAGTGATCCCGTTAACGCCAGCGCCAGCGCTGCCGCAAGAATCTTGTTGTATCCCTTTCTCATATTGAACCCTCCTTTATATTTTAACCGCGGATATCGGAAATCTCCGTCCGGTTCCGCATTTTCGGGAACGTAAATAAATATACGGCATCCGGCAGGGCTTCGGTCCGGAAGGAATTCCCCCCGCCGGTCAGGCATGACTGCCGGTATTCATTCTCTGTGTCCGTCCGGTAAAGCTGTGCACACAGGCTGCCGTCTTTCCCGCCGCAGCCCTTTTCTCCGGTGATTCCCTCCACCGTGATGTGCAGCGGGATTTCCTTTCCGGTCAGGTTTACCAGCAGTAAAGCTCCCTGCCCGTCATTTGCGGCCGCCATACAGTATATCCCTTCCGTCACGCCCTCCACCTTTACCCGGGTGCCCAATCGGTACAGCGCATTGAAACAGACAAATGCATAATATGCTTTAAAAACAGTCTTTCCGACCGGATCGAACAGGCCGCAATAGCTGCTGCCCGCCCATGCGTCATAATACATACAGGCATCAATGGGCGTATCCTGGAGCGCGCACATCATACCCGCAATCCTGGCTGCATCCTCCGGCGTCCCGCGAAGGGCGGTTCCGGCATTCCATTCATTAAAAATCAATTCTGTCCCCTCCAGCCCGTAAACGTCCAGCTGTTCCCTGGCATATCCCGCATACCTCACGTTATCTTCGATATCCGCATAGCTATGGAAGGAGAAGAAATCCAGGGGACAGGAATGCGCAGGGGAGGTAATATAGTCCAGGAACCGGTGGAAGAATTCCACAAAATATCCGACCCTTGACGAGGAATGGGCGACCTGGGAATAATCCGCCGCGCTTAAGGCATAAAAACCGCAGCTGGAATAGCCTCCGATTTTTATCTCGGGAAATACCTGTTTCAAATGTTTTGACGCCGTTTCATAGAGGGCAAAATACTGCTCCATGCTCCCCTTCCACATGGGATTCTCGGCAGCGTCCGGCATGTTGTCCGGCTCATTCCAAATTTCCCAGTAGCGGATGTTCATGTGGTATCCGTTTCCCCAGCCCTTATTGTAATGCCGTATGATGCCTTCACAGATCCTTGCCCATTTTTGGTTGTCCCGGGGAGGATATATGTGATAGGCTTTGATATGCTGCAGGTTCTCAATGGAACAGCCGAGCCGGTAAAAGGGTTCCATCCCATATGCTGTGATTTCCTCCATAAGCCTGTCGGTAAATGCAAAATCATAGCTGCCGATATCCTCCGGATCCGCATCAAAATCGGGAAAGATATTCGCAATATCCACATAGTGGGCGCCGCCCCAGTCACCGCCTGTGTCATGCAGCCTGGAAAAAGGGATACCCGCTTCCGCCATTTTTTGGAATAAGCCTGAATTTCCATAGTCCTGCGGAACAAAAGGGACATTATTGACTCCATGCATCGGTTTTATCCTGCCGCAGGCTTTTGAAAAATCTATAGTGTATTCCGCTTCCCGCTCCCTTTTTCTTTTCAGCTGTTCCCCTACGGCACCTCCCGGATGATTTTGTGCGAACTGCTCTTCCCTGAAGCCGGTTTTCTCCATCACCGCCGCCTGCAGCGCATCAAATAAAGCGCACATGACAACAAAGCTGGTGGTTCCCTGGCTGTTGAAACGATCCGTTTCCCTGCCTATCCGTACCGGCAGAACCACATCCGCCTCCCGGGCCAGCCCGGAATCCGTATTCTCCGTTACCGTTATGATTGCGACCTTCTTCCTTTTCGCCGCCGTAAGCATCGGCAGCAATTCCTCTGTTTTTCCTCCGCGGGAGGCCAGGACCAGAACATCTCCCTCCTCCAGGAAACCCATCCCTCCGTGATTGCCTTCCGACGGCGTGAGGAAACGCGCCGGACGGTCAATACAGCACATAAGATGTGCCAGATGCCGGCAGGCTATGCCCGTATGGCCGCAGCCGCCGGCCGCGATCCGTTTTGCCCCGGCCAGAAGGCAGACCGCCCGATCCAGCGCTTCATAATCCATGTAGGATTCTATGTTTCCTATCTCCCCGGCTTCCATACGCCATGCCTTCTGAACCGTTTCTTTCCGTGCTTTTTCCATCCTCCGGGACCATACCCTTTCCTTTATTTACTACCTGTCTGAACGGTTACGCTCTCTGTCCTGCGCCGCTCTTCGCACCGCACCTATCATTTCATCAATCAGACCTTCCCTGTCCTCTGCCCTGGCGATGCTGCTGGAAGCCCCTGTCGCCTGCGCCCCATGGTATATAAGCGGATACACATCCTCTGCGCTTGTAATCCCCGCCCCCTGCAGCACGAGAATATGAGGATTGATACTATGCACCGCGTCGATAGAAGCGCTGACATAATCCATGGAACGTTTTCCCGCCTGCCCGGATCCTATCAGCGCCTCCGGTTCCGCCACAATGATATCCGGTTCCAGACAGGCAATTGCGCGGGCCTGCGCGATGGTATCGGCACACACGATTGCGGCAAGGCCGATCCCGTGCGCCCGCCGGATGGATTTTTCCAGCGTCCCCAGACTCAGCGGCTTCTCACAGTGGTTCAGCATGACGCCCGCGGCACCGGCGGCTTTCACCGCTTCCGGCAGGATATCCGCAAGCCCTCTTCCCGGCTCCAGCAAATCCATATGGGGCGCATAGACAAACAGCCTTTTCACCGCTTCCGCCACCCGGCGTATTTCCGTGTAGGGTGTGGTAAAGATGATATCCACACCGTATTTTTCGGAAGCCCTGTCCGCTGCCAGGGCCAATTCTAAAATATCATCTCCGTAGAGATACGATTTCGGCCCGATTTCAAAAAAGGGCGGAACCGGTACATTCTTCCGTTTCATCCTGGCTCCTCTCACTCTCCCATAACCATCACCTGCACCACCCGCTTACGCGCACGGACCTGATCCCAGTCGATGAAATAGGTATAGCCGAATTCCCCCAGATCCATTTTCCCTTCTTCGATTGCGATGCATTCCGAACGCCCGAAAAAACAGGAACGTAAATGGGCATCCGTATTCAGGCTGGTCCAGGGACCAGGTTCTCCCACACTGTCCCCGAACTCCACATGCTTCGGTCCGGGGTGGAGATACTGGTTTTCCACCCGGCAGGTGGGTACCAGGCGCTCCATGATATTGCACAGATCCTGCTGGAGATATTCCAGGCCGAAATAGGTCCTGTCATGGGAGCATTCCTGCACCATGACGGAGCAGGTGGTGTGGTGGGAATAAACAGTCACCATACCGTTGCGGATGCCGGACTTTTTCACAATCTCATTTACCTGTTCCGTAATATTATGGAAGGTCGGGTGCTGTCCTTCCGACTGTACTTCTATTTTTTCCCTGCAAAAAATCATCGCTGCCAAAACCTCCTTTCCGTAACCGTCCAGACCTATCTGAACGATTACATCCGGCTATCTGCCGAACAGCCGGTTTGCTTCTTCAATCAGCAAGGCCGCCAGCAAATCGCCTCCCTCCGGCCCCACATAGGTGGATGCCGGCTCGCTGCTGTAGGATCCCCCCGCTATCGCCGCGCGGGTTGGCAGATAATCCGCATAGCCGTTGCACAGCTGGATATGAAAGACATTCCGCGCTCTGCAGCCGGCCCGGATACGAAGCCCGTATTCCGTAAAAAGTTCAAAGGGATGGGTGACAAACACGGAATCCTGCAGGCGGAGGATATGCAGCTCCGCCGGAAAGGTACGGCTTTTCTGCTGCAGGGCATAGCGTTCGGCTATTCCGACAGGACCGTACAGCTTTAACTGATCGGTAATGCCCATGCGTTTTCCTTCCGTAAAACGGCCCCGGAAATCCCGGATGATTTGTTCCGCTTCCCGGTATTCTTCCTCTCCCACGGTCCGCAGAGGAAGCTCCTTATGTACTATGCGGTGCTCCAACACAGGCCGGCTCCCTTTTCTTCCCAGGGCTGTGCGGTATCCCCGCACAACGGCTTCAGCAATCCGTTCCCCGATGGCTTCGCAGGTTCCGGTCATGTCGAGGTTCCGGAAAACTTCCTCCTCCTGGGCGCTCCAGCGCAGCAGCTCCTCTTGATTATCCTTGCTGATACGCACCAGATCCAGAGGGTTCTGGTCACCCGCCGCCCCGCACAGAGGCAGGATATGGATATTCCCCAGCCTTTCCCGGATATGGTTTCTGGCATAATGCCAATAATCCGCGGATATAAAAGAATGCAGCTCCATCACCTGAGCCGGGCAGGGGACAGCGACGGCTGCGCCGGTGAGCGTCCCGGCTTCATCCCAGGTATAAAGCATCGTGACCGTCGGATCCGTGTTTCCTTCGAACCGCAGGAAGTCCGTCCGTGAACAGTCCCCATACATCCTCGCACTTTCGTGATCGCCGTTTCCAAATACCGGCCGGCGGTTAAAGCCTACCACGGCATAATCCTCCGCCGTGCCGGCGCTTCCTTCCCTGCGGTTTTCCCATGCGTCCATAATCAGGCATTCGATCCGGTCCGACAGGTATTGTCTGCCTTCTTCGCCGCAAAGGATGTTCTCCGGGGCCTCCGGCGTTTCCAGCCTGTCACTTCCCATATACCTTGCCAGCGTTTCATTCCCCACAACACTGAACCGGCTGGAGGTATGGGTATGGGTCGCACACAGGCTGACCTTATCCGGGGCCGGCCCCTTTCTCTTTGCCAGCCTGCGCCGTATTTCCGCCGTGAGGAAGTCGGGCACAGCCACCGTATCCATGGATACGAACACGGCCTGCTGATCGCCGTTATCCATAACCAGCGCGGATGCGGTGATGGGATCATGTACAAATTTGCTCACCCTCACGTACATCTGTCCCGCCAGATATACCGGCCTGTCTGGCGTAATATCCGCAGATGCCCAGCCTATCCGTAATGTATTCTCCATAACAGTTCCTTTCCGCCACGTTTTCTTACGGTCCGCATTCCCTATGCAGACCTGCCCGAACGGCTAATCCCCGTCAGTTCCCGTATTTGCCAAAAACCGGCTCCAGTGCATGATACAAATCAATATAGGCGGCGAACGAACGGTCATAGACGGCCCTGTTCTCCTGTGCGGGTACAAAAACCCGCCCAACCCCGGCCACCCTTTTTACGGCGCTGTCAATATCGGGAAAAATGCCGGCCCCCACACCCGCCAGGATTGCCGCTCCCAGGCAGGCACATTCCTTTACCGGTATGGTTTCCACCTTTTTTCCGGTGACGTCCGCCTTGATCCGGCACCAGATATCGCTTTTGGCACCGCCCCCCATGGAATAGATGCCGGAAACCGTCTCCCCGATCCCTTCGATCTGTTCCACATTCCGCCGAAGCATATAAGCCACCGCTTCCAGGATCGCCCTTGAAAAATGCTTCCTCTCATGCCCCAGGGTCATGCCGTAAAATACCCCTCTTGCCATCGCATTGTATTCCGGGTTGCTCGCCCCGCTCAGATGCGGCAGCATTACCAGCCCTTCGCTTCCCGCAGGGGCCAGCTCCGCTTCCCGGTCAATCAGCCGGTATATGTCGGTCCCTTCCAGGGCTTCCCTGTGCAGGAAACAGCCCGCATACCATTTGAGCACCATACCCGCCGTCTGGGACCAGAGAAGGATGGTATACCGGCCCTTTACCGCATGGTTCTGGCAGGTGACGGGCCGTTCCTCACAATACGGGACAAACCCTTCCACCGCCGCGCTCACCGCCAGGCAGGATCCGGTAGTTTCCGTCACTTCCCCCGGGAATATCTTCCCGGCCCCGATGCTTCCGCAGGTCTGGTCCAACGCGCCGGTCACCACCAAGGTACCTCCGGAAAGGCCGGTCTGCCCGGAGGCTGCGGCGCTCACCGGCCCCACCGGCCGGCCGCAGCCCATCCTCTCCGGAAGCTGTTCCTCCGTAATTCCCAGATAACGGAGCATATCCCCCCACCAGCAATCCCGGTTGATGTCATACAAAAGGGAGGAGGCCCATAAATTTTCCTCACAGACGTTTCTTCCGGTCAGCCGGTAAATCAGATAATCTTCTAACAGCAGATAATGCTTTGTCCGCTTAAAAGTATCGGGCCTTTCTTCTTTCAGCCATAAAATCTTGGTGGCGGGCCAGGTCGCCGTCACATCCGCCTGCCCGCTTTTCTCGTAGACAAGCCTTTTCCCGAAATGGGCGCGTATCCTGCCGGCTTCCTTTTCCGAACGGTTATCCAGCCAGCAGATGGCGTTCATCACCGGTCTGCCGGATTCATCCAGGCAAATCAGTGTCTCTCCCTGGCTGCTGACAGAAAGGGCCAGAATCCGTTCCGGCGGTATTCCGCTTTCCGCCAGGAGCCTTTGCAGCAGCCTGCACAGAAGCGCCCAGTAATCCTCCGCCTTGTATTCCACCCATCCGGCTTTTTGTGTCAGGAGAACGTATTCTTCTTTTACCATATGTACCGCGGCGCCTCTATCCGTATAAAGCCCCAGTTTAAACGAAGTCGTGCCGGCATCTATGCCAAGTAAATATCCCGTCATTTTCTTTCTCCCTGCATGTAATGCTATCCCTGTCCCCGCCGTACCGACCTTTTTGCGGGCAATGTACAAATCAGGCCGCAAATCCTCCCGCAGGCCCGGCCGCTTTATAATACGTCCAGATCGGCCAGTCTGCACATCGTCCGGATCAGTTCCGCATGGTTTCCGTAGCTGACAATCGTATGCTGTCCCCCCACCTTTTGCGCAAATTCCTCAACCGTACAGGAATCCGGGTATATCGCCAGGCTCGGAAGCTGGGGAGCCGGTGCATCCCAGCCGCACTCTTCCCAGACAGGAGGCTTTTTGGCATCGCCTGTGTAGAAATGCATGGCATACCGCCCCTTCCGGTACAGCAGCCTGGAACATGTGACATATCCCGGCTTTACCCTGGAAACATTCAGCAGCGAGGAATCCAACAGGCCAAACGCCGCAGGGAGCATGGTGACCGGCCCGTCGGCCGCCGGTTCCGGGATAAAATCAGGAACGCCGGCCAGCAGACAGTCCTTGAAGAATTCGTAATATTCCAGATAGGGGACCGTCTGATCCGTGGCAAAATGCATCAGAAGCTGTGTGGCCGAACCGAGAATGTCATTTTCCGGTATTACCTGCACGCCGTATATCCGATTCAGCAGCATGAAAACCATGGCGGGAGGAAAACCCAGCAGCTTTTTCATGCCGTCCACATCCAGCAGCGTCACCGCATCGTATCCTCTCTCCTCCACCTTCCTTCCAATCGCCAGCGCATAGCGCACACCCCGTTCCACCGTTTCCTCCGCTCCTGCATCCCGGTTCAGGATGCACCAGTTCCGGTCAATATACGTTTTCCAGGTTTCGATATCCGCACGGGATACCTTCTCTGCATTCTGCACCATTTCCAGCATTTCGAAGGGTTCCGTCTCGATGCCGAGGACATGCCGGAGGGAGGTTCCTTCACACTGGGTTCCGTAAAGCAGCATGTCACGGTAACCCATCGTGCCGATTTTCGCCTGACGCAGCCTCTGCAGCGCATATGCGGCCCGGATAAAGGAATCGATCCTCTCCTCCGGGTGTCCCTGATCCATTGTGCTGTATACATAGGAAAACCGGTATCCCATCTCTTCAAATACAGGACGCAGGGCGGTCGTCCCCGCCTGATCCGCCGTCGTGACGATATGTCCGTTTTCCATCCATCCGCACAGCCCCCACAGAAGCATAGGAATATGACGGAAGGGATCCGTTACCTGTATCACCGCGTGGGAAGGGATCCAGCCGGCCACACAGATTACCAGACAGCAGAAACCGCCGCCTTCCAGCTTCCGAATGGCTTCCTGTGCCGTGCCGTATCCCGGATCATCCAGCACGATCCCCGCATCCACTGCTTCCACGCCCAGCTTACCCAACAGCTTCCACGCCTGATCATGCTTGGCCTTCAGCCGTTCATATGGTGTGTTTACTTCCCCGAAACAAACGAATCCCGCTTTTCTGACACTCCTCATCCTTACTCCTGTCCGCGTACCCGGCGCGCACCGGCACTTCGAAGCCCCTCCCCGCAGCGCCGGAAGCTTCCTGCCCGCCATCCGCTTTTTCCTTGTGCAATTTTTGTGCAAAAATCATTCCCAACAGCCTTTTTTCATTCAATTTGTTTTATATTTCCCTTGATTCCCTTTGACTATATACTTTATTTGCACATATGTCAATATTTTTTGCGCATATTTTTGCACATTATTTTTTTATTTATTGCAGGCTTTTGATATTTTATTTGCATTGAATTGCATCCTCTTGCCTGCTATAAAGAGGACCCGGAAAAGAACCAGGAAAAACGCAAGGCAAACCCTTATGCTCCATTCAGGCAGGCCGTTCCGGCCTGTGTTACGGTTCACTCCGTACCGTGCAGTAAATACACAGTACGGAGTGAACCGTAAACGGCCTGTTTCACCCATATATTTTTTTTGCATAAATAATAGTGACATTTTCTTCACAATGGGCTATTATAAGATTATATAATGCAAATTTGCATTGAGAAACGTACAGAAACTACTTTGGCTTCCCTATTTTTAACCTGCCGGCTGCCGATGCAGCCAGAAATGCCATGGAACAGGAGGCAAACAATGATTACCTTAAAGGACATTGCCGCAATCGCCAATGTAAGTACTTCAACTGCTTCACGGGCTTTAAACGACGATCCGCGAATCAGCCCGGAGCAAAGGCTCCGCATCCGGCGGATTGCAGAGGAGCAGAATTATAAAAAGCACAAGCTCCGGAAACCGGATGATATGTGGAAGGATGCCGGTATCATTGTCCCGGAAATCAATTCCGGTTATTATTCCAATCTTGTCCACATCGCATCCGATCAGTTTGCCAGGCAGCATTATTCTGTCCTGCTCCGTTTAAGCGGTTTCGACAGGGACACTCTGATCCGGCATATATTCGGTTTCGGAAAAGCGGACATCCGCTGTGTCCTCATCGTGGCTGATGACGCGGAGCAGATCACGGAGGAAGTGTATCAGGCCCTGCGGCAGACCCGTATCCCCGCTATGTTTATCACCACCCAGTATAACCCGCACATGGACTATGATTCCATCTATGTGGATGAAACCCGGGGGATACGGGCGGGGGTGGAGTATCTTACCGGAAAAGGCTATACCAGGATCGGTTTTATCGGGGAAGAAATGACCCGCGGCAGGCTGAAGGCCTTCCGCAGGGTCATGCAGGAAATCGGGAATCCCGTTATCGAAGACTTTATTAAGACCGGCACTTTCCGTGCGGAAGAGGGCGGATACCACTGTATGAAGCAGCTGCTGAACAGGCCGGAACGCCCGGATGCTATTTTTGCCGGTTATGATCAGATGGCTGTCGGCGCGCTTAAGGCAATTGACGAGGCCGGCCTGCAGGTCCCGGACGATATAGGGATTATGGGCTTTGACAACATTATCATGTCAGCTTATATTCACAAGGGCCTGACCACCATCGAAAACCCTCTGGAGGATATGATATCCATCGCAGTGCGCGTCCTGATGAACCGCATGCAGAACGGGGATGCCGTTCCCCAGCAGATAGCGCTCAAACCCGAATTGGTGATACGGGAAACCACCTGACCGGCGCATGGCATCTGTGCCTTTTTTCGTAAAAAGACCCGCTGTCAAAACCGCATTTTTCTTACGGTTCCGACAGCGGGTTTCTTCCGCCGGCTCATTGGATATATTTCTTCATGACAGCGGACCATCGGTCCGCGATCCGGTAAATTCCGTCAATACCGGGATGGATGAGATCCTGGGAGATGCAGGCCGGATCGTCCAGCAGCTTTGTTCCATCCGTAAATATCAGCTTTCCTTCCGCGCAGTTCTTCACAATTTCCCGGAATACCTCCGCTCTTTCCTGAAACGCACCGCTGCCGTTAAAGCGGAAGATGCTGGTGGCGAAAACCGGACGCTCCTCCCGGGACAGCACCTTAACAAAAGCCTCTACCCTCTCTTCAAACTGTTTCACGGTAAAATCCCCATACAGCATGTTGATTCCCATTTCCACGGAAGCGAAGTCCCAGTCCTTCCGGCTTACGATATATTCCGCCATCTCTCTTTCCAGGAAAGCGCTTCCGGCATATCCCAGATTCAGATAATCGCAGCCCAGCTTCTGCGCGATCCGGAACGGATAAGAGCAGGGGGGCGCCAGCGCCAGACTGCCATGGGTAATGGATGAGCCATACGCCAGATAGGTTCTGTCCGGCAGATCCTCCGGTCCGGGCGGCTCCACCTCCCCTTCCACGCCGAGGAAAAAACAGCGTCCGTAAGGAAGTACCACACGTACCACCTCCGGGTTAAAGGGGAGGCCGCAGTCCCTGGTTATCCTGTGCAGGATTCCGGGTTCCTCCGGCCCGGGAATGGATAGTACGGTTTCCTGTGTACCGATTGTTTTGCTGGAGTTCTGCCATCCGCCCTGAAAAGATCCGTAATAGATATATGCGGTCATGGCCTCGCTGCCCGGTTCCGCCTTCAGGTGCAGAACCGCCTCTCCCGATTTGATTTTAAAACGCAGCTCCACTCCGGTACCGTTAAAACTCACCTGATCCCTGGCGCTTTTATTTAACTGCAGCCGGATCCAATCGGGAACGCGCTGCATGGCATATCCCTGCTCCTGTTTTACCAGACTGTCCACGTTATGAAAATCAATTCCCTGAAATACCATATGGAAAATCCTCCTGTTTCCCGTTACCGGTCAGACCGGACCGTATAACCGCCGGGAACAAGGCGTTGACATCCCTCTGCCAGCCATGCAGGAGAAGCAGCAGCTGTTCTCTTATTTCCGGCTGTTCCTCCGACAGATCATGGGTTTCACTGAAATCGCTCTGCAGGTTGTAAAGCCGTGTGCTGCCATCCTCCAGGAATTCAATCAGCTTATAGTTGCCGAACACTACGGAAGATCCCGGCGTGCCTCCCTGGTTTCCGTAATGGGGATAGTGCCAGAAAAGCGGCCGGGGCGGGAGTGCCTTTCCCCTCAGCAGCGGCACGAGGCTGACGCCGTCCCTGTGATGCTCCGGCTGCAGGGGAAGCCCTGCAAGTTCCAGGAAAGTCGGGAAAAAGTCTGTGGTCGTCACCGGCACATCGCATCTCGTCCCCGGAAGGATCGTGCCCGGATACCGGATGATCAGCGGAACCCGGACTCCGCCCTCGTACATCCAGCCCTTGCCTTCCACGGCCGGCAGATTGCAGGTGGGGGAGCCTTCACTGGTGGAAAGGCCGCCGTTGTCCGAAGTAAATACCACTACCGTGTTGTCCGCTTCCCCGCTTTCTTCAACCGCCTGCAGCAGTATGCCGATATTTTCATCCAGATTCCAGATCATGCCCGCATAAGAAGGATCGGACTGGACAACACGCCGTTCCACACGTCTGCCTTTTTTATCCTCCGTATGCATATATTCCCCTTCCACGATAGCAGTCACCTTGTCAAGTCCCTGCTCCTTGGCTTTTTTTTCGAACCTTTCCCTGTCCTTATCCTTAACCTGGATCGGTTCATGCACCGCATAATGGCAAAGGCTTAAAAAGTAGGGCCTTCCGTCCTTTTCCTTAATCAGGCGGATAGCCTCATCCGTGATCCGGTCGGTCAGGTATTCCCCGTCCGGCCCCTCCGGCAGGGTATGGATTCCATAGGGGGCAAAATAGCCCTCGTGGGGATGTCCCCAGGAACAGCCCCCTATATTCTTTTCAAAGCCGAATTTATCCGGGTAGTACTCTTCACCTCCCAAGTGCCATTTTCCCACATGCCAGGCGGCATAGCCGGCGTCTGCGAGCGCCTGCGCTATGGTATATTCCCCGGCGGGCAGATGTTTGATATAAGGGGCATCGATGACCTTGCCCCGCAGCGGATGCGTGAAACCTCCCATGTCAATCCAGTCTGTCACTCCCAGCCTTGCCGGATATTTCCCGGTCAGGAAGCTGGCCCGGGAAGGGGAGCATACCGGACAGGACGCATATGCGTTTGCGAAGTTCATCCCCTCTCTGCATAGTCTGTCAATATTCGGTGTTTCATAAAAGGTACTTCCTGTACAGGCCAGATCCTTCCACCCCATGTCATCCAGAAAAATAAAAATAAAATTAGGCCGTTTTGCCATACCTGCCCCTCCTTTCTTTCCTGTACCTGCTTTCAAACAACTTGCTTTTTCCTATTTTCCCTGCGGGGCATAGATCTCTTTCCTGTCTCCCCATGTTCCCGCAAGGCAGAGCTGACCGGAACCGGTAACTCCTTCTTTTGCCCCATCGATCTCCTTATCGGTATACGTCTGAAACCAGCGTTCCATTTGATGCCTCATTGCTGTCACCTGCTGCCCGGCACTTTCTTTGTCTATCAGGTTGATTTTCTCGCCGGGATCCTTCTTCATATCATATAACTCGTTTTTTCCATAGGGATAACGATGGATGTATTTCCATTCCCGGGTCCGTATCATCCTCACCGGGCCGTATTCATCATATACCACCACTGCGTTATCCCCTCTGTCCGTATCCGTTCCTTTCAGCAGATCCGCAAAACTCCTGCCCGGAAGAGCCCTGCCTCCGGGAGCGGAAACACCGCCCAGCTCCAGAAGCGTGGGGAATACGTCATAGGCGCTCACCATTTCGCCGCATACCTGCCCCGGCGGGATATGGCCGGGCCAGGAGGCGAGAAACGGAACCTTCACCGCCGTATCATACATGTTCATGGGAAAGGTGCCGTTTCCTTTCCCCCATATTCCATGGTGGCCCATGCTCATACCGTTATCCGCAGTATAGATTACCAGCGTGTTTTTGTCCAGCCCCAATGCAGCCAGCCGGTCAAGCAGGCGGCCTATCTGTTCATCCATTGCGCTTATTGCCGCAAAATAACCGGTCAGGTTTTCCCTTCTTTTTGACGTCCCATATACCGGGCCGGTGGTCATGTCCGGGTGATCCGGGATATCCGGGATATCCGCAAACGTACAATCCCGGTAATATGCTGTCCATTTGGCAGGATGATGCTCCGCTCCCCAGGGAGAGTGGGGTGCCGTATAATGGACCGACAGATAAAACGGCTGTTCCTCCCCTGCCATCTCCTCCAGATATTCCAGCGCTTTGTCCGTGATCAGTTCCGTCACATAACTGCCATGCCTGACGGTGATCGTTCCTTGTTCCACAATATCGGGATGATAATAGAAACAGCCTCCCAACGCGATAGTATACCACCGGGAGAACCCCTCCCGGCACCGCACACTGTCTCCCAGATGCCACTTCCCCGCAAGGGCGCACTGATAGCCCTGCCCGGAAAGCAGCGCCGGATAGGTCAGCTGGCCTTCCAGGTAGTCCGTCGGTTTCCACTCCCAGGAATAGCCTCCCTGATAAGGGTTTTCCTTTCCCTGTGCGGCGAACTTCTCCGCGTCCACATTACCGCTTCGGATCCAGTCATGCACGCCGTGGGCGGAGGGAATGGTGCCCGTGAGCAGCGACGCCCTGGCCGGGGAGCACACCGGGGACACACAGAAAAAATCCGTAAACCGCATACCGGCTTCCGCTATCCGGTCCAGATTCGGCGTATACAATTCCTCTGCTCCCGCGCAATGCATTGCCCAAGCGCCCTGGTCGTCCGCCAGAATAAATACCATATTGGGTCTGTCCTTCATACGTATCCGCCTCCTGCCGCAGTCCGGGAAGGCGGGAATATAACTCCCGCCTCCGCCGTATTCCTCCTGCAATTTCTGCCTGATTGTTGTTTATTTACCTGCATGATATACTTCATTGACAGATTCCAGAATCTTTTCCCCGCCCTGTGTACGCCATGCTTCACTCAGTTTTTTCGCTCCTTCATCAATATCGATCTTGCCCTGCAGCATATCTGTAAAATACTGGGTAAATACATCACCTGCCACGGAAGCATTTTCTATCTCCACCGGTGTTTTCTGTTTAATCAGGTTTTCCACCTGGCATTCGGTTGCAAGCTTCACGGTTTCCAGTGCCTGTTCCCGGTTGGGATCGGTTGCGGGGATATATCCGCTTTCCAACGGCCAGTAGAAGGATCCCCAGGCCAGCGCATGTGCCCATCCGTCCGCCGCAAAGGCATCTTTGGCCCTCTCTTCTTCATTGAATACAATTTCATCGCCGTTCATCGTATAATGGATGCCTTCAATACCAAGACGCAGAAGGTTGTTTCCTTCCTCAGAGACCATAAAATTCACAAATTCCACCGCCTTGTCGGGGTTCTTGCAGGCTGCGGTCACACAGGTCATCATGCCGCCCTTTCCCTGTTTATTCAGGCCGCTTGCCCCGTCCGGCCCTTTGGGAGGCAGTCCGTAGCTGATGGTGGCATCGGGGAACAGTTCCTTTACGCTTGATTCATGACGGGTAACATGACGGAACAGAGGCACCAGTACGGAACCGGTTTTTCCCTGATAGAATTTCTCTTCTTTCTTCGTGCCGTCATTGAGCATAAGCTCGGGATCAATCAGGCCGCTGTCCCACAGATCCTTGATGTATTTCATGGCCGGGACAAAGGAAGGATCCTCAAACCATGCGATAACATTATCATTTTCATCCAGCGAATAGTCCGCGTATTTCAGGCCATAGGCAAAGAATACCCAGTCAAACGGCCCTACCGCATCCGGTCCCGTTACTTTGGAGGACGTATAGCCGAAGGTATCGTTCTTTCCGTTTCCATCCGGATCGTCATTCGTAAAAGCCGTAAGTACGGTTTTCATGTCATCCAGTGTTTCCGGATAGGCAAGCCCCAGATTGTCAAGCCAGTCCTGCCTCATGATAATCAGCGCATTTGCCGCATTATACTGGGTAATGAAGGGCAGTCCGTAAAATTTTCCGTCGATGGCAGACCAGGCATACTCGTCGGTCCATTTTTTCACATCGGGATTGGCATCAAAATAATCATTCAGCGGGATAACCATCCCGTCATCGATCCACTGCTGGGTGGCTGAGGTTCCATAAGCTCCTGTCACCACGTCCGGGAAATCCCCGGATGCCATAGCCACATTTACTTTTTCCACATTGCCCTCAGGCACGATCTCTACCGTCAGGTCTATATTCAGCCTGTTATTGATCTCTTCAATAATCCTGTCGTCGTCCTTGATTACCGCCGCCGCGGCATCGCCTGTGGTCAGCCATCGGATGGGCACCCTTTCGCCCGTATCCTTCGCTTCGGTCTGCTTTTGTTCCTCCGCCTTATCCCCGGAAGCCTGCGCGGTGCCCGCCGGTTCGGAGGCTGCCGGCGTAGCGGCCGTCTCATTGCCGCCGCTTCCGCAGGCTGTCATTGACACCACCAGGGAGACAGCCAGGAACAGTCCCATAATTCGTTTCGCTTTCATAAATAAATACCTCTCTTTCCTATTGTTTACGGTACTCTTCCGGTAGCTTCCAAAAAAGTTCCGTTGTTACACATAGTTGTCAGCCCTTCACGGCCCCCATCATTACCCCTTTGGTAAAATATTTCTGGAAAAACGGATAAGCACACATAATGGGGATAACCGCCAGCATGACCGCCGCCATTTTCATCGGCTGTCCCAGCAAAAACAGGCTTTCCCCGCTTCCCGAATACGCCGCATCGTTTTCAAACAGCATGGAGCGCAGGAACAGCTGCAGAGGCCATTTAGCCCTGCTGTTTATATACATGATCGCGGAGAAGAAGTCATTCCAGTGATCCACCGCATAAAACAGGGCGACCGTCGTAATTGCCGGCTTGGATATGGGAAGCATGATCCGGAACAGGACCCCGATATCCGTACAGCCGTCCAGGAGCGCCGCTTCTTCCAGCTCCGCCGGAAGATCCGAAAAGAAATTGCGCAGGATAATCAGATTATAGGTATTGATTGCGGTAGGCCAGATCATCGACCACAGGCTGTTCATCAGGTGCAGATCCTTCACCACGATATAGGTGGGTATAATGCCGCCTGAAAACATCATGGTAAACACCGCCAGAAACATGAGCACTCGATGCCCCCGCAGATCCTTTTTGGATAATACGTACGCTGCCATAATGGTGATCAGCATATTGATGAGCGTCCCGGCCACTGTAATAAAAATACTGTTTGCATACGATATCCACAGGTCAATGTTTTTCAGCATATAGGAATACCCTTCAAAGGACCATTCTCCCGGCCAGATATGGATATTGGTGGACAGGTAGCTTTTCAGGGAAGACATGGAAACCACCAGGCAGTCCCAGAAGGGATAAAAGGTAACCAGGGCCAGAAGCAAAAGGATACTGATATTGATTCCATCAAAAATCCGGCTTCCCAAAGACCGTTTGATATGACTTCCCGTGTTTGTGTTTTTCTTTATCTGAGCCGGTTTCATCAATAGATCCCCTCCTCTCCCGCCATACGTGCCGCCTTGTTGGCAATGACAACCAGTACAAAATTAATAACCGATTTAAACAGGCCCACCGCCGCCAGCTCGAATTTGCCTTCCTGAAGGCCCATCCGGTAAACGTAGGTGTCAATAATATCCGCCACCCCATATACACCGGGGTGATACAGGACAAATATCTGTTCAAAACCCGCCTGCATCAGACCTCCGATACGTGTAATCAGGATCACTATGATGGTGGACCGGATACAGGGAAGGGTAATATGCAGCAGCTGCTGCCAGCGGTTGGCACCGTCGACCGTAGCCGCCTCGTACAGCTGGGGATCAATCCCCGTCATGGCCGCCAGATAAATAATGGTGTTCCAGCCAAAGGTTTTCCATATCATGGAAACCACCATCGTCGGAACGAAAAACCTCTCATCCGTCAAAAAGCCGATAGGCGCAAATCCCAGCTTCTGCAGGATGCCGTTCACAATCCCGGAATCCATGGAAAGGAGATTGGTGAGAATACCGCCCAGCACCACCCATGATATGAAATTGGGGATATAGATCGCGGTCTGGACCGTTTTTTTCAGCTTCTGTCCCCGCAGCTCATTTAACATCAACGCTACGATAATAGGGACCGGGAATCCAAAAATCAGACGGATTATGCTGATCCGCAGTGTGTTCCAGAAAACGGAGTAAAATTTATCCATTCCGAATAACTGCCTGAATACATCAAATCCTGTCCAGGGGCTTTTCATAATCCCCACCATCGGATTAAAATCCTTAAATGCGATACTCGCCCCATACATGGGTATATAACAGAAAATAATGTAATAGGTTAATGCCGGGACAAGCATCAGATACAGGTATTTATGTTTCCATATATACTTGGGAAGCGAAGCCCCCTGCTTTCCCGCATCCCGCCCCTTTTTCCTTACAGGTAATTTTTCTTCCACCCTGCCCTCCTATCTCCCAAGCCTTCGGGATATCTTCTTCCGTCAGTTTTGTGCATAATGCATTTCACATAGCATCATTCAGCTTTTTCGTTATGCATATCTTCCAACTGCTTTCATTATAGAATCAGGAAACGGTTAAAAAAATACAAAAAATAAACATTATTTCATACAAGGAATCCAATCCATCCTTTTTTTACGGTAAATCCGCCGTTAATGGCAAAAAATCAACCTGATTATGCGGATATAGTTTATTTTTTGCCATTAATTATCACAAATATATACACGAAAGCTTACTATGTATTGTTTTTTGTTGTGCATATACACCAATTCGGCGGCTTTCCAATTTGACAAAATTTGCATGACAGATATAATGAAGTTATCTTTAGGCAAGGAGAATACAAGATGGGCTTTTTAAAAAACAAACCGGAAAACAAGCATAAATGGAAGAACATCCTCAAGTCCAGGCAGTTCCGTTCTTCGATGCAGCTCCTCCTTATCTGCATTACGTCGCTTTTTGTCTTTATTGGTTTTACCCTGTCCCTTGAAAAGCTTCTGGGCTTCCGGGAATCCCTGGAAACGGAGGCCAGCCGTGCCGCCTATTCCTTCCAGGAGGTAATCAGCAGCACGAAAAACAGTGCTGTCTTTTTGGGCACCATGCCTTCCGTGGAGCTTATTTTGAACCATGAAAACCCTACAGTAGATCAGCTTTCCCGGATGATAAACGATCTGGAGCCTTTTTCCTCCCTGTATCATTACGAAACCATCGCCCTCTATTATGAGAAACCCCAGCGTATTTATGATTCCAACAACGGCATATACCATTACAGCGATTATTTCGCACCGGATTTTGTGGAGCTGCTTCACAACATGAATACGGATGATATGTGGCTGTTCCATAAAGCCAGCACCAGTTATTACGGGGTCTCCAGGAACATGGATATGCTCACCTATATCCGCAAGCTTCCCCTGTACGAAACTCACAGGAAGGGGTATATTTCCTTTTCCCTCTCCCTGGAAACCCTTCAGAAACAGATCGCCGAAACGCTTTCCGGCTCTCCTTATCCCGCTGTCGTATCCTTTGAGGGCCATCTGATCTGGTGTTCCGCCCCTGATGCTATGACGGGATGGGATTATACAAAAGCAACGGAAGAAAACACCGCCTCCCTCCTGCCCGGCAGAAGGGAATACTCGTCTGTCACCAATTCCGATGTGCAGTGCAGTTTTTATGTGACAAATTCCCAGATAACACGGATGATCCTTTCCGACCTGCTGCCGCTTTTTCTGGTGTATCTGGGCGTCCTGGCAGCCGCCTTTCTGCTGTCCGTTTTTTATACCCTGCTCATGCTCAGGCCGGTGGATGAGCTGATGACCAAAATAGGTCTTACCCCCTATACCAAAACCGCCAGTCCATCTCCCGATGAATATTCCCAGTTAAGCTCCGCATTGGACAGCATTTCCGGCCAGCTGTCCAATATCAACCTCATCATGCAGGAAAACAAACAGCTCATCCGGGAACAGCTGCTGCGCGGCATCCTCTATGACTATGTAGACCTGAAGCAAATCACCGAGGAATACGGGGCAAATGAGATCATTTTTCCATATGACAACTATGTCCTGATCCTGATTTCACTGCCCGGGCTGGAAAAAATCGAAACCTATGCCGGTCAGGAGCAGATCAAGCTTGTACTCCGCAATACCGCCGTGAATGCGTTTTCCATCCTGGGGAACTGTTACAGCCTTTATACGGAAAACCGGGTCATTGCCGTCATTCTGAATACGGATCACCGGACGGATCTTCAGACAGAGCTTCTGAACATATGTACCCTGATAAAAAACAACCTGAAAAGCAGCGTTTCCCTCTATCCGCTGTTTTCAATCGTTCTCTGCTCCCGTTCCGATCCCCGCCTTTACCAGGCCTGGCACCTCGCCCAGCGGAACTTTATTTTCACCTCGGATGATGCGGATGATTTTGTTTCCTTCAGCAGCCAGGAGGAATACACGTCCGCAATCGACCTGGAGCTGCTCACCAGCTTTACCCAATGCATCATCAACAAAGATTCCGCCCTGCTGAAAACGTTGGGAAATACCTTCTGCGAACGCTATCTGCCGGAGAAAACAGATCTGGAGGAAGCCAAACGGCTGACAAGAATCGCTCTGTGCACCATTGTTAAAAATCTTCTGGAATTGAATATAGATGTGAAAGAGAACCTTCTGACCGAATGCACCGGAAAGCTTACCAACGCCCAGTCTGTTCATGAATGCGACGGTATTTTCTTTGGATGCATGTCCAATCTCATTGATGACGAGGGCAAAATCTCCGATGAATCACACACCTATATCAGAAAGGCCGTCCATTATCTGGAAACCCATTATTCCGAGCCGCTGACCATTCCCCAGGTCGCTGATTATGTGGGGGTAAGCGCCATCTATCTGAACCGGGTGTTCAAGCTTTCCACCGGTAAAACCCTGTCCGAATATCTCAACTATTATCGGACCACCCAATCCCTGCCCATGCTGGAAGCCGGTGCAAAAACCATACATGCCATCAGCGAGGCCATCGGATATAACGATGTCAGGAGCTATATCCGCTTCTTTAAAAAGTTCTATAATATGACGCCGAATGAATACCGGAAAAAGTACTGCAATAGGTAACCGCCTGCTGTTTCTGCCTGTCCCCGGAAGGCCCGGCCGGTTCTACCTTGCTCACATTAAATTTATATTATAAGGCAATGCCCCAAAAAACGCAACGGCCTGTACCTCTTTCTTCTGAAAACGAGGTACAGGCCGTCGGCGGCTTCCGCTCCGTCTGCCATTTCAAGATAATGTCATGCAAAGATCCATAAACAGCTGCATCAGCGGACTGATCCATTTGTTTTTATGATGTGCGCAGACGGCCGTAATGGATCTTCCGCAAATGGAGACGGGAATCCGGGCCAGCTCCCCGTTTTCCAACTCTTCCTGCACGGTAAAAGCGGGCAGAAAGGAAATTCCCACATCGTTTTTCACAAGGTTTTTGATGGTGGGGATACTCCACAGCTCAATGGTATGATCAAGCGTAATGCATTTATCCCTAAGATACTGTTCGAAAATCTGCCGGAAAATACAGTTTGGCTCGTTAATGACAAACGGGACGGGAATGGTTCTGTCCGATGTTATAAAATCCGGGTATAATCCTTTGGTTGCCGCAGATGCAACCAATATCAGCGGATAACTGCCCATAGGGTGCACGGTAAGGCTGGAGCCAAAACCTCCCACATCTTCATAAAACACCCCCAGATCCAGGGTTCCGTTTAAAAGCTCATTTCGAATATCATAACAATTCATGGAACGCAGCAGCAGGCGCGCCTTTGGCGCCTGCCGGTGAAAGTCTTTCAAAACGGCAGGAAACCGGTAGCACAGAAGCGTTTCTGCTATGCCAACCCGTAAATCCCCCCGGCAGTCCGCCAGATTATCTTCGAAAAAACGCAGTTTGTCTACCGAATGCAATATCTCATCCACATAAGGCACCAAATTCTCCCCGGCCTTTGTCAAAACCATCCGGCGGCTGATTTTTTCAAAAAGGCGGACGGACAGTTCCTGTTCCAGCTGGCCAATCTGAAAGGTAATGGCTGACTGGGTATAACCCAGTTTTTCAGCAGCTTTGCTGAATCCCCCTTCGTCAACGATTGTCCGGAAGGTATGCAGATATTTCAAATCCATAATGGGATTTCCCTTTCTTAATACTTCAATAGAATTGAAATGTATCTTAAATTATTTCAATTTTACATAAGTTTTATATGGATGTATTATAATCCACAGAAGAAAATCCGGCAACCCAAAAAACAAAAAAGGATGGTTACTTATGAAACAGGAAATCAAAAAAAAGCAGCAATTGTTCCAGATAGTCGTGATTGTTGCCGCGGCATGTCTTGTACACGGCGTAATGCAGGGTGTACATGATAACTATGGGATTATGATGACCGGCCTCCTGCCGGTAACAGGTATCGGCTATGCGGAAATCAGCTTCTGCATTGGGGCCGGGGCTTTAGTCTATGGATTTGCCCAGCCTCTCCTGGGAATGCTGGCGCTCAAAAAGTCAAACGTATTTGTCATTTTTCTGGGAATCCTTTTTACCATCACCGGTCTGGCGGCCACACCTTTTTGCCGGAATTTTTTCCCGCTTTTCCTTTTTTTCGGGCTGATCCTGCCTTTTGGGACCACCGGCCTCTGCTTCGGCATCGTAATGGGAGCTATCACGCCGGTACTCGGGGAACGGCGGGCGGCGGTTGTTTCCGGCATTGTACAGGCCAGTGCCGGGATCGGCGATGCCCTGATGTCTCCCGGGCTGGAGACGCTTATCTCCAATTTTGGCATTCATCTGACCATGACGGTAACCGCTGTCCCATTCCTTATCATGATACCGGTTGTCCTGTGGCTTGGAAATACGAATAAAACCCATACTATCCTTCCAGACAATGAAGCGATCCGCAAAGAATCCCTTTCCGTCATTATTAAAAATGCACTGCGGGACAGAGACTACCGCCTGCTTGTGCTTGGCTTTTCCACCTGCGGCTTTCACATGTCTATTATTGAAAGCCATCTTTTCTCCCAATATCTGTCCTATGGGATACCGGGGCGAATGGCTTCCCTCTCGCTGACTGTATATGGGATCGCCACCATGACAGGCGCTGTGGCCGTAGGATTTCTCGGCACAAAATTCCGCCTGAAACAGGTTCTGGGAGGTGTCTATACTGTACGGATTTTGGTTTCACTTGGTTTCCTTCTCCTGCCAAAAACAATTCCCTTCGCGTTTATCCAGGCAACGCTTCTCGGCTTGAGCGGAGATGCCACAGTGCCTCCCACATCCGGCATTATCAGCCGTAAATTCGGCTCGGGGAAAATGGCTGTCCTGTATGGATTTACTTTGATCGGACACCAAATCGGCGCCTTTGTCAGTTCTTTTCTCGGAGGCCTGCTCGTTAAAATGGGCCTTGGCTATACACCGTTATGGGCAATTGACATGCTATTGGCCGCCTTTGCAGCGGTTGTTAGTTTTTCCATACGAAATGATACCATTCCGGCAGCGGTTCGGCAGGGCAAACGCATTCACTGCACAAACCGTCAAACATGAAACACATTGGGGCACTTTATCCGGTCGTATGGGCATCATCCCCTGTACACGGATCCCCCATATCCTCTCATGCCCCTTACAAAGACTGCGCCCGGAAATACTTTGCCTGGTTCCCTCAGGAAAGCCTGCGGAGCACAAACCGCTGCTCCTGTTCTTCCTTTTTACGGATTTTGTACCCCTCCTTTAGCAGGGCTATTCCGGGCAAATCGCCTCCCACGCCGCATACCTTTGCATCCACATGCAGATGGATATGCCCCGAATCCGACAGTTCATGGATATGTTCCGCTTTGTCCAGGGCCTCCTGGCTGTAGGTATGGACACTGAAATTCATACCGTCCCATACAGCTTCTTTTGAGTCTGCATCAGGCACATCCGGGCGGGGCTTCCTTATAAAATCCCGGTTTCCGTCCTCTATCCGTATCCCGCTTCCCTGCTTTTCCCTGATTTCCACAAACCGTACATCACAGTGATTGCCGTTTTCCTGGGGGCGCATATATCTGTGCTCCATCTCCGATACCCTTCTCTCATAAAGGCCCAGGCGGATTCCCCCTTTTCTGTCACAGTAGCTTTCCTCCGGCCCCCTGCCGTACCACCTTATCCCGTCATAGCATCCCGGAAGCTCCAGGCGCATTCCGAACCGGTAAAGATCCGTCTTGGGCGTCCCTTTGTGTTCCACCTCCACCGTCCCGTCGGCATGGATTGTATAGAGGAAGGATAATGGCCCTTCAAACAGCGGGTTGATAAAGGAAACCCTTACCTTACGCCAACCGTCTTCTTCCCATAGCTCAAACTGCTCCAAATGTCCTTTCTCTGCAGCCCCCGCCAGAATATCCGGTGCAAAAAGCCTGTTTACCATCGCTTCATCACCAAGCCGTTCCAGCAGTTCCTGCCTTCCGAAGTTTATAATCCCTCTGTCATTATCCGTCTTTGCCCTGTAATATTCCGCTTTCATAGGGCTGCAAAGCAGATTTCCATCCCCATAATCCAATTCCGTCATCCAGCCCGTTTCCCTGTCGAAAGCGATTTTCCATTTACCGGCTGCCTTTCCTGTAAACAGTACCTTCTTTCCTTCCCGCCGGACATCTGTTATTTGGCCGCTTGCTTCTGCCGTGTTCCTCCGCCGGCTGTTCTTTGCATTTCCAAATGGTAAGATAAACTGCTCAAAGGCTTCCTCTTCCCCCTTCTGCGCCCACAGGCAGTCATTCTTCCTGCACAGCGACACAGTGAGTATAAACTCCCCTTCCTGCATCCGTTCTTTTTCATAAGGGATTTCCCATTCGTCTTCCGTCTCCGGCGCCAGTGAAAAAGGCAGAATGCCCTCTTCGGTTATGCTGCCGTCCCGCATAACCGACCAACGCAGCTCATATATGCTTTCATCGGCAAAACAGTTCTCATTCCGAATCACAATCCGGCCATTATCTTTCCGTCCGATACGGAAATTTTGGTATGTTTTTTTCACCTGGAGAATGGCCGGATGCAGGCTCCGATCCGCTCCGGTCAGGCCATTGGCACAGAAATACCCGTTCGTTTTCCCTTCGCCGAAATCCCCGCCGTACAGCCATTCCCCCTTTTTCCCATGAATGGCCTGATCCGTAAAATCCCAGATAAAACCGCCTGTCATTTGATCACAGCGTTCGAAAATATCCCAATATTCCTGGAAGTTTCCCAGGCTGTTTTCCATACAGTGTGCATATTCACACAGCAGGATCGGACGCCCTATATACTCCTCTTTTTTCATCCTTATGCCTTCCGCCAGCCCAACGACACCCTCCACATCAATATCCTGTCCGGCTGCCATCTGCTTCATAATTTCCGTCGGATAATACATGGCGGAGAGGAAA
The DNA here is from genome assembly GCF_003478085.1 of Eisenbergiella sp. OF01-20. Taxonomy (NCBI): domain Bacteria; kingdom Bacillati; phylum Bacillota; class Clostridia; order Lachnospirales; family Lachnospiraceae; genus Eisenbergiella; species Eisenbergiella sp. OF01-20. The sequence continues at coordinate 42,610 of NZ_QUES01000019.1, forward strand.
TCGGAGCATTCCTTCCTTTTATCTCCTTCATAATGCACCGGCCGGGAAGGATCCAGCTTCTTGCAGGCATCGTACATCCACCGGAAATTTTCTCCCTTACCGGCTTCATTTCCCAGAGACCATAGGATGACGCAGGGGTGATTCCTGTCCCGCACAATCATACGTTCCAGCCGGTCCTGAAGCACAGGCCTGAATTCCTCTTTGTCTCCGGGCAGGACGCTGCGGACTCCGTGGGTTTCCAGATTACATTCGTCCATAACATAAAGCCCGTATCTGTCACACAGTTCATAAAAATATGCCCCATCCGGATAATGGCTCGTCCGTACCGCATTGATATGATGCCTCTTCATTATCCGGACATCTTCCTCATATCGTTCCGGTGCGATTGCCCAGCCGGTATCCCCGTCAAAATCATGCCGGTTTACCCCTTTCAGCTTCACCTTCCGTCCATTCACATAGAATACACCGTCTTTGATTTCTATTTTACGGAAGCCGTAGAATACGGTTTTCTCCTCGCAGCTGCCGTCCTCCATCCAAAGTGCCGCATGAAGCGAATATAAATACGGTGTCTGTGCACTCCACAGCCCGGGCCGGTTCACAGTCCCTTCCAGCACCACGGTCCGGCATTCTCCCGGCTGCAGGCTCTCTTCTCTTTCTCCCAGCTTCAAACATTCGTCCCCGTCTTCCAGCCAGCCCTCCACCGTCACCCTGCGTACCGTCATATCCCGGTTTATCACTTCCGCCGTCAGCCTGCATTCCGCCCTTGTATAGTCCTCCGACAGCTCGGAATCCAGATGGAAATCCCTCACATGTACCCGGGCTTCCGCCTGCAGATACACATCCCGGTAGATACCTGAAAGAACCCACATATCCTGATTTTCCAGATAAGAGGCATCCGTATATTTGCGTACGGCCGCAATGATTTCATTTCCCCCTTCCTGCAGACAGGATGTGATTCTGAACTCGGCAGGAAGCATGGAGCCTTTGGAATACCCTGCTTCCCTCCCGTTAACATAAACTGTCAGATCCGATTTGGCCGATTCGAATACCAGATAGATTTCCCGGTTTTTCCAGCCCGGAGGGACGGAAAATTTCTTCCGGTAAATTCCGGTTTCATTGACGGCAGGATCGATGTATGGTATCTTTTCCGGCGACGTTTCCACGCCCTCCGGAAAGCTGTGGGCGAGGTAAATCGGCGGTTTTCCCCAGCCCTGAAGCTGCCAGACCCCCGGAACCGTAATTTTCCCCCATGCCGCAGGTTCCGGGATCCCCTCCCCTTCCGCCAGCATAAAATCCCAGCATCCGTTCAGGCTGATGCGGTATTCTTCAGCCCCCTCCTTATTACCCGGGCCGATACGGTACGGCTGCGCCATCACCCTCGCTTTTTCCTTCTTTCTTCCCGTTACCGAAAAATCCATCCACTCTTTCTTCCGCTCCTTTTTCATCTCCCGCTGCCGCCTCCCTTTTCATTCCTTTTCTCCAGCTCTTGTACAATCCCCGCATGTACTTCCTCCGTCAGCCCATAAAAAAACATAGGTATCATAGCCAGTGCAAAAGCGGCGGCAACCACCAGGGTCATTATCCCATAGAACGCGGACAGCGTGGTGCCCGTCTGCACCTGGCCGGGCGCATACCCGGTAACTGTCAGTATCAGTCCGATCAGCCCGCCGCTGAGAGCCAGACACAGCTTGGAAACAAATGTCTGGGTAGAGCTGATCAGCCCCTCCCTTCTCTGTCCCGTTTTCCACTGGGCATATTCAATGGTATCCGCAATCATGGCAGATTCCAGGACCAGAATAAAACCAAAGCTCACACCGGTAAGCGCTATCATTACAAATACCATTGTCCTATCCGAATAGCCGGTAAAAAAGAACAGCAGATTGCTTAAAACCCCATAGATACAGGCTCCGAGGAATACCCTTTTTTTCCCGAATTTCCTGGCCAATACAGGAGCCGACAGCATACCTGCCAGCATGCCGGGGATCGAAAGCGCAGTTAAAATAGATACTAGGGAAAGGGCTCCCAGATTATACTGGGCGAAATACGGCAGCGTGCTGTTACGCAATCCATTTGCGGTGAGAATGATCAATACGGAAAGGATAATCAGGAGCAGCGGTTTGTTGCAGGCGAGTACCCTCAGACTGTCACCCAGCCCATTTTTCTTTTGTTTTACCGGTTCCACATGCTCACGTATCCCTGCGAAGCCGATTATATAAAAAATAACGCTGACCACCGCAAACGCAACGGCTGTCCTGAAAAACCCTTTTTCCTGATTTCCTTCTCCCAGACGCTGGGTCAGCGGGATAATGATCACTGCCGATACCACCGACGTCAGTGTCGTGGCGGTTCGTGCGATGCTGAAAATCCCCGCCCTCCTGCCGCTGTCCCTGGTCATGGCAGACGGCAGACTCCAGTATGGGATATCCACTGCCGTAAACGCCATACTCAGAAGTACATAGGTTACCGCCGCATATGCCACCTTTCCGCTTCCCGGCAAAGCCGGTGTATAGAAGTTCAGAACCAGAAGAATACCCACCGGCACTGCCAAAAACAACAACCAGGGCCTGTACCTGCCCCACTTGGTCCTGGTGCGGTCAGCCACCATCCCCATCATGGGATCATTGACCGCATCCCAGATACGCGTGAACATCATAATCAACCCTGCCGCTCCCGCGGTGATTCCAAATACATCCGTATAAAATATGAGGATATAGCTTCCCCACAGGCCATAGACCAGATTCTGCCCCACACCTGCCGCGGCATGTCCCGCAATCTCCCTTGCCTTTACCGCATTTTTTTGATTCCCGCCTGCTTCAGACATAAAAAAACCTCCTTTTTCTCACCTTTACAGCAACGTTTTCCGGCCGGTGCCGCGTTTCTGTATCCAGTGTAAGAAAAAGAAGGTCCTGTGTCATTCTCTAAACCTGACCGGAACATGTTTCCGGTGTCATTTTCCGACTTTTTTTCTATATTCTACAGGTTTCATATGGTGCCTCTTATTAAACAGCTGATAAAAAAAGGTTTCATTATCATAACCCAGACGTTTCATGATCTCATTCACACTCATTGTTTCTGTCAGCAGCAGATGTTCCGCCTCCTCCAAAAGCAGATCTTCCATATAATTTTTCAGGGAAACCCCCGTATATTTCCGCACTACCCTGCTCAGATAATCCTCATTATAGTGAAACCGCTCCGTCAGTTCTTTCCGGGTTATCCGCCTTCTGTTATCCCGCAGATAACACATGACTGACTCCGCAAGCCGGGAATCCTTCCGGATACGGACCGTCTCCAGCGCGCAGCCGAATACCGTTTCCTCGCAGAGGCCGGACAGAAGGCGGAGCAGATACCCCTGTACCACCATTTCATACCCAGGCTCATGCGCATACATTTCCCACAGAATATCCGCTATCATGGCATCCTGCTTTTCTGTGCAGGCTCTTTTTTCAAAGGTAATACAGCCTTTCAGATTCTCATTTTCCGTTTTCACAAAACCACTGTAAAACTGCCCCAGGACCCCGGACTTATCCCGCATCGGTTCCAAAAGCTTCTTCATCAGCCCGCGGGATATGCACAAATAGATAATCTCCGCTCCCTGCTTTTCCTCTCCCTCCGCAGCCAGATTCAGCGATTCTTCCAGATGCATGGTATTCCTGTCCAACAGGCAGAAGCTCCCCTTTTTTCCGGTAAAAAGCCGGCCTTCCACCCTCTGGACCATTTCTCCGTAAGATACGTACAGAAGTTCATAGTAATTATGTCTGTGAAGCGCATACATCTTTTTTTCCAGAATCTGTTCCATCTGTGTTTTCAGCCGCCGGCATTCCTCATGCTGCATGATAATATAGTCTACTTCGCCGGCAGCGCTGACAGATATCAGGCTGACACCAAACGGATCCTCCAGATTTTTGATATGGCCGCCCTCCCTGTCCTTCAGAAGGAACCGTCCCATCCCCTCCGTTTCCCGGTCCCCGCGGCCGCCCATATCCTCTTTCATCCTGTTAATCGTGCGTTCCAGCCTGCTGCTTTGCATCCGATCTCTCCCAAATATACTTCTTACAAACGCTCCTGATCAAACCACACCTTATCCGCTTTAAACGCCATATACAGCTCCTGATACGGAAGTTCTCTCACATTATCCTTTTTCAGTCTGACACAAAGTGCCGCTGCCGTACCGGCAGCCTGGCTCTGGGCCATGCAGGATACGGTATTCCTCGTGGACATATGGGCCTCCCTCCCGCCGCCACTGTGTCACAGAGGGAAGGAACCGGTGTCATTCTCTCTTCCTTTATATATTTCGTTTCCATTACCGTTCCCTCTCTTTTCCTGAATCCTCTTTTATGGTTCTGTTTAAAATTTACTGACTCATACCGCATATATCCTTTAACGCAGCTATAATTTTCTTACCCCTATTATAAACTAATTTTCCTTCAAGGCGAGAAAAATTTTGCCAGTAGGACCAGCTATTTCCCGTACATGTTCCTGACAGAAAGCTGCCGCTGCCAACTTGTTACGAAATACCTGAATCGTATATTGGATCCCCTATTGCTGTAAAAATGCTTCCTTTTATCTTCCGTCATCATCTGACTACCAGTTCTCCGTCAAAAGGAGCAAGCAGCAGTTCTTTTGTCAGATGCTTCCCTTTTAAAACTGCTCTGCCGCAATTATCCAGCCTGATTTTTTTCTCTGTTCCCGTTGTATTTACATAAAGGGTTTGTGTATTGGTAATCTTTCTCGCGACAACTCCTTTAGGTACATCTATCCCCGGGCAAAGTCCTTCTTCTTCGGCAATTTCCCCATATAACCAGTTTAGCAGCTGAAAATTCGTCTCTGCGCAGGTATAATAAGCTTTTCCTTTTCCATACTGGTTCACCGATACTGCACATGCGTCCACATCCCCTTCATAATGAGCATAAATCTGGGCTGTCTTCAATTCAAGCTCTTCCCAATACGAAGTTTCATAACAAACCTGCTCCGTTATTTCATCACAGACCATACTGTCAGCAATCGTATTACATTTCTTTATTATGAAATTTTTCTTTTTTACCGTTTCCCATTCTCCTGGCATATGTATCTGTGTACGTTCAAATCCCGCTATACGGATACCAAATACATCTGACAAAAAGCCCGGCTGAAACGTATCAAATACCGTATTAGTCTCGTCCACTTTGGCAGAATAGGCTGTCATCACCGCAATTCCTCCGTCTGCAACAAAATCCTTCACTTTCTCCGCCATCTGAGAAGACATGATTGCATGTCCCGGAATTACCAAAAACTTATAGCAGCCTGACATATTACGCAAATCCACAAAATTACAATCCAGATTTCTGTAATGGAATACCTTGAACGCATCCACAATCTGCTGTTTATACGGTGTCCTGTAAAAATATGTGCCATATTCATATACAGGAATATTTTCATAGCAATATGCCACCGCAGCTTCAGGTATTGGAAGATAAGGAAATCCATAGCCTTCCAGTACCTTATAATCCGATGCAATATGGGCAAACTCCTCATATTTTCTGCTGCTGGTACCATCATGATCCAGCAGGCCAAAGAAAAACTGCTCTTCTCCCCCCAGCATACTTCTCCAGGTCCATGCCAGTACCATCTGTGTACGGTATGCCAGGCAAAGCAGTGCATACATTCTGAGTACCCCTTCATTTCCTGCATAACAGCCAAAATTACCAGTCTGAAATTCAATACACCACATAGGCTTATTCAGTTCAGCCAGCCTGTGCTGCATAAACATCAAAGCGTACATGAGTGAATTTTCATCCGAAGGATCGATGTCAGGATAAAAACCGATTCCGGGATAATCCACAAAATCCCGGCAGCCTTTCAGATAATCAAATCCAGGCGTACTTCCTTCCGCCACATGATTGCTGGAATGCATCTTTCCCGGTGCCTCCTGCTCCACAAGTTCTTTCAGTTTTATCATAAATCCCAATACACCGTCACCGAAAAATCTTCTCATATCAAGATAGCTTTCAGGAGACCCTACTTCAATTTCATTCTTGGGAAGAAACACCTCATCAAAAGAGGACAGTCGTCTGCTCCATCGCTGTGTATTCCATGCCTTATTTAAGGAATTGATATTTCCATATTTTTTACGCAGCCACTCCCGGAAACGCAGCTTTGCTGCATCTGAATAAGAAATATAGCCTGCCCCCTGCTCATTACACAGACCAAACGCCATCAACGCCGGATGATCTTTATATCTGCGTATCAATATCTTCGCAAACCGTAGTGCATAGTACTGATAATCCGGATCATCCACATCCTCCATATACCGTCTCAGTGCCGCCTGCCGGTTCCCATCCGGCGAAAATATATCACAGCCAGGACACAGCTTATGTACCCATACCGGCGCCGGCCTCATGGATATATCCAGAAAAACCTGAATTCCCGCCTTGTAAAAGGCATCCATTACATTATCAAACCATTCAAATGTATATATCCCATCCCCGGGTTCATAGCTGTCCCAGCATAAATGTCCCAGCCTCACTACCTGGAAGCCGGCTTTTTTCATTAAGGCAATGTCCTTTTCCCAACGTTCCGGTGTCCAGTCGTGGGGGTGATAATTTGTACCTGTATATAGTGCCATCCTCATCCTCCTCTTTTCAATCTGTACCATTTGTTTCGATTTCTCGTAAATACCTATCCCTTAACCGCCCCGATTGCAATACCCTTAACGAAATACTTCTGCACAAAAGGATAGATTACAAGTATCGGCAGGATACCAACCAGTGCAATTGCCATTCTGACGGATGCCTGCGGTATGCTGGCTGCCATATTCGATGTATTTATCTGGGAATTTGGGTTTTGGGAAAGATATTCTATATTTTTCAGCATATTATTCAGCATCTGCTGTACGCTGAACAGTTTGGCATCCGTTACATAGTACAAACCATTCGTCCAGTCATTCCAATAAGCAACTCCAATGAACAGTCCCACTGTCGCAATAATGGGTTTCGCCAAAGGAAGCACTACCTTCCTGAATATTTTAAATTCACCTGCTCCGTCTATCCTGGCCGCTTCCAGCAGCGATAATGGAACATTATTCTGCAGGAAGGTCCGTACCAGTATTACATTGAAAGCGCTCATTAAAAGCCCCGGTATAATCAAGGCCCATAATGTATTTTTGATATGAAGATAGCGCGTATACATGATATATGTAGGTACAAGCCCTCCGTTAAACAACATGGTAAAAAACAGATAAAAGGCAAAAAAGGTCTTTCCCGGAAAAGCCGGCTGCGAAAGCGCATATGCATACAGAATTGTCAGACAGAGTCCTACGGCGGTACCCAATATTGTTACCAATATGGTTATTCCGTACGCCTTGAAAATCTGGGTTCTTTCATTCCATATATACTGATAGGCTTCCAGGCTGAATTCTTTTGGGAAAAAAGTATACCCATGCAGGGTAATCTCAGTATTACTGGTAAGAGAAGACATCACCAAAAGAATAAACGGTATTACCATTATCAAAGCAACCAGCGCCATAGCAAGGTTTGCACCCATTTGAAATCTTTGTTCATTTTTACTTTTCATTTTTGCTCCATTTTCTTTATAAAGAAGCGGAAAATCTACTTTTTCCGCTTCTTCCTGTCAGAACAAGGCGTTCTCTCTGCTGTATTTTTTAGTCACATGGTTTGCTGCCACTACAAGAATAAATCCTACCAGCGACTGATATACACAGGCTGCCGAAGACATACTGACATCCCCCATATTAATCAGCCCGCGATATACATAAGTATCAATCGTATTTGTAATATCAATCAATGCTCCAGAATTCATAGGCACCTGATAAAACAGTCCGAAATCAGAATAAAAAATACGGCCGATACTCATTAAAGTAAGGGTTATCATAGTAGGTTTTAGAAGCGGAAGCGTGATATGCCTGATCTCTTTCCACTTGGAAGCTCCGTCAATAGCCGCTGCTTCATACAGTTCCTGATCAATTCCCAGTATAGAGGCCAGATATATGATGGATGAATACCCCGCACCCTTCCAGCAGTTAATAAAAATCAGGATAAACGGCCAGTACTTTGGTTCTGAGTAAAAAGATATTTCTTCCATGCCAAGACTTCTTAACAAACCATTGATAAATCCTGTCTGTCCGCTCAGAAAAGCATAGGACAGATAGCTGACAATTACCATGGAAATCAGATAGGGCAGCAATATGAGGGTCTGGTATACCTTTACGCACCTTTTATTCCTTATTTCACTCAGAATGATGGCAATGGCAACCGCCGCTATCAGATTTACCACAATAAAAGCACAGTTGTAGCCAAGGGTATTCCTAGTTATTCGCAATGCATCCGGTGTTTTAAACAGGTATTCAAAGTTGGAGAACCCTACCCAGTCACTCCCCAGAATACCTTTGGTAAAATTCAAATCCTTAAAGGCAATTACCACTCCCAGCATGGGAATATAGTTATTAATCAGCAGATATACGAATCCCGGAAGCAGCATAAGATAAAAAGGTATAAACTTCCTGTAGTTTTTTTTTCGTCCCGACACCTTACATTCCATCCTTTACTTTCCTGCTGCCCAGGCATCTGTCTGTGCCTGCATCTCATCCACTATTTTCTGAATTCCTGCGGCCCTGAGTTCTTCATTAAATTTTGCGACGGTACTTTCCGGATCATTCAGCCCTGCTTCCACAATTCCCTGATATTTATCGATAACATTTGCAATGGCAACTATTTCATTTTTTACTTTGGAGCTGTCAAAGATAAAACCATATAAAGGAGAAACCTTTGCCGTATCATTATAGTTTTGATATTCTTCCCAAACATTCTCAGGATCCGTTTCCCAAGCATATCCGATCGCCGCATTACCTGTAATCCAGGATTCATTTGTCCAGCCCACATTACTGTTATTCACGCCATCCGGATAACCTGCGATTTCGCCCTCTTTTACTACATAATCTTTCCCTTCAATACCATAACGGAACAGATTCTGGACCTCCGGATCCGAATAAAGAATATTCAGAAACGCAAGCGCTTTTTCAGGTGATTCACAGGCAGCAGGCAGTGTCCATTGTCCGAAATTGACCCCGGATGTTGTCAGTATACGGTCCGTTAAAGGAATCGTTACCATATCCATTCCCGTATTCATAGTCTCCTGTGTGGTTGTCCCGGGATGGGAATTTCCGATATAACCAAAGCAGTTACCGGCCTTAATCAAATCTTGCCTGACATCCGTAATCGTAGTGGAATCCGCAATAAAATATCCCTTTTTGTTCCAATCCAGCGCCTTTTGGGCAAGTTCCATGTATTCCGGCGTCTCATAGGTATTCACAATATCTATATGTCCGTCATTATCATTCATATATACCCCTACACCGGACTGTATCATATCAAAAAGTCCTCTGTTTATATTCGCCAGCGGCCCTCTTTTCGGTTCCGAGCTTACCAGCAGGGACATTTCAGGATGCAGCTCCTTCACTTTTGTAAACAGCTTTTCTACATCATCCAAAGTCTTTATCTGTTCTGCACTCATACCTGTTTCTTCCAGGATATCTTTTCTGCATACAAGTCCTGCCTGCGTTGCCAGATCTCTGAAAGTAGGCACTCCGTATAATTCATCACCTACATAACAGGCATCAATGTATTTTCCCATTGCTTCCTGCAAATCTTTTCCGTACACATCTATAAGCCCGGTAATCGGTGTGAGCTGCCCTTTATTGACATAATCCTTTGTTCCTGAGTATGAGAAAAACAAATCCATTTTTTCTCCGCTGGAAAGCATCAGATTTGTCTGATCCGTATAGGTTCCCCATTCCAGTACCTTAAGCTTAATCACCGCATCCATTGTTCCGCTCACTTTAGCATTGATTGCATCCTCTACCTCAGAAAGGCTGGCCGGTGCAGAACTTGTAGCCGGAAAGGTCACCCATATTTCCGTCAAGCTTCCATCTTTTAAAACGGAATCACCATTTTCTTCTATCCCCTGCGCCTGAGTGGTCTCCCCGGCCGGTTTTGAATCTCCCGTATCCGGGGGTGTCGTTTCAGCGCCTGAACTGTTGCCGCATGCACCAAGAATCAATGCCGCACTAACTGCCAGTGACAAAAGATGTATTCTCTTTTTCATCATAAATCCTCCTGTTTCCTGTTTAAATTCATTTTTGCTGCTGCAAAGGCCTTTGTTTGTTTCCAGTATAATAGCCGGGCTTTTCTGTCACAAGAACAAAACCGACCGGCCATGTAAGGATCCCGACTTCTTAAATGCTTCTGTTTTATCTGCCTAAATCTGTCAGGCTGCTGCGGTATTCCGCCGGAGTTATCCCCGTACATTTCTTAAATATTTTAGAGAAATACGGAGGCGATTCGTAGCCCACCAGACCGCCTATCTCACTGATTGATTTACTCTCATCAATCAGAAATTCTTTTGCCTTGAGTATTCGGAAGTGCTGTACATACTCCATCAGAGTATATCCTGTAGCACGCTTAAAGCATCTGTTAAGATAGTCCTGATTCATGTGAACCAACTCCTCAACAGCCTTTCTGTTAATGGCTTCGTTGTAATGCTGCTCCAGATATTCCCTAAGAATGCGGATCGTATCACTTCCTATACTGTTTCTGCCGCTTATCAAAGGAGCTGCCTCCAGCATATCTCCAAACCATTTGTCAGCATAATATATCTTTTGGTGTACTTTAAAAAATTCTTTGGATGCCAGTTTAAGCATACAGTATCTTTGCGCCGCTTCTTCCAGCTGCAATATATTGGTATAATATGCATACAAGTCACATTTCAGATATTTTAGCACCTTATCGAGATATACCCGGGACATTTCCTCTGCATCCCTTCTGCCATCACTGTCTTTTATCAGCCACAGCATATCCTTGTTATATTCAAACATAAGGGTTTCCGGATACAGTTCTTCCGCAATATTCTCCAAAGCAAAATACAGAACCGATCCTTCCTCCGTTTTTTTCTCCCTGTTATCAAGCCGAAGCAGAATCATATTTTTAAGCTGAAGCGCTTCTTCCTGCATTCCTCTTCTGCTGATTTCCTTCTCAATATAGCCTTCAAACGGCAAAATCTCCTCAGATATCAAATCCCTGTAAAATATTTTTTCCGTCTTTACCCTGTTATTCTCATAATACTCCCCATATTTTCTTTGTATTTCCTTACGTTTTTCCTCCTCTATATATTCCACAGCCTCTGTAATTACCTGTTTAAGCTCCGCAAATATAACCGGTTTCAGCAGGAATTTGAAAACACCTATTGATATAGCATCTTTTGCATAATTAAAGTCCGGAAATCCCGTCAGAATTATATTAATAATCCGGGGATATTTTTGCTGGACCCAGGTAAGAAGCTGTATTCCATTTTCCTGCGGCATTTCAATATCACTGATTACAATTTCTATTTTTTCTTCTGTAATAATCCGCTTTGCCTCTTGAGAATTATAAGCAGTAAATACTTTGTCAATACCCAATTCTTCCCAACATATAGCCCTTTTTAGTATCTGTATAACAGCCACTTCATCATCAACTACCAATATATTCATTTGATTATTCTTCCTTTCTCTGAGGAATCCGTATATAAACAACTGCTCCCTGTCCTCTGTTTCTTATTCTTATATTTGCTTTATCAGGATATAGAAGTTCCAGCCGCTTTTTCACATTTACGATCCCGATATGCCTGCCGTTTTCTTCAATATCCTCTCCTGCATTCAGCTTCATAAGAACCTCCTGCCTGAACCCTATCCCATTATCCGCAATTGAGAATGCCAGATGATACGGATGTTTTCTGACCGATATTTGAATATGGAGCACCGGAACCAATGTAATATTATGTTTGATGCTATTTTCAATAAAGGTCTGCAGCAGCAACGGTGGGATAAGTTCCTCCCTGCTGTCTTCTTCACACACAAGCGATAATGCAAGACAGTCTGGATATCGGATCTGCTGAATTTTGACATAATCCCTGATACAATCCATTTCCTGCTGCAGTTTGACAAAATCATTTTTTGTACTAAGAAGATATCGAAAATATCTGGACATATATACTGCCAGTTCCTGAATCCCTTCATAGTCTTTTACTTCAGCCAGGCCATATATCAGGTTTAGAATATTCGTATAAAAATGCGGCTGGATCTGTACCCGTAAAAAACTGCTCTGAATCCGCTGCTTATCCAGCATGTTTTCATAAATATCAATCTTCAGCTTCATTATCTGTCCTGCCATATGATTAAAGGTTTCATACAGCACCTTGATTTCATTATTTCTGGGATAATCCTGCAGGCGGACTTCCGTATGCCCTTCGCTGAATGCCTCCATCGCATTCTTCAGCCTGTTCAGTGGACTGAAAACTACTTTTTTCTGAAATTGTAATACCGAAAGGATTATTATGCAGCCAATCAGTATGGCGCAAACGGTTAACAGCCAAAGATAATCCCGTTCACTGTACAGCTTCGTCTGGGATACAATCGCGCCTAAATTGTACGCGGTCTGCTGCAATTCATCCTTAAACACTACAGCTGTCGAGTAATCCAGTTCTTTCCCAATACTTGTTATCACGGCATCACTGCCATCCAGGATAGCGGCAGCTTCCGATGCCTTGCTCCCGCTCATCATATCTTCCAGTATAATATTGCATTCCACATAGGCTCCTACATAACCATTGAACATATGGTATATCTGCAGGAAATAATATTTTCCTCCGCTTTCCATCAGACTCCAATTGTTGCCGTTCCTGATATTTTCTTCTTCGATATAGCCTTTAACCGATTTCTCATTTTCCAGATTTTCGGCATAATTTCCTGCATGTCCGGCCGAACGAATAAAAATACTGCGTTCCGGGACATACGCGAAAAGACAGACCTGATTATCATGCATATTGGCAATATCAATTAATTTATCCAATAATTCTATTTTACTGGTCTCTACAAGAAGCCTGTCCTCTGATTCACAGATATTATTATATTCTTCACCGCCGTCATAGCTGATGACTGACAGAAGGGAATTATTGACGGTCCTCAATTTATCGGCCCAGAAACCACTGTAAAGCTCCAGGGAATTCTGGTACATTTCTTCCGCCCTCTGCCGATACTGTTTCAGGACATAAAAATTAGACATCTCCATGAGGAAAATAATGATAATTAATGCGATTAATATGGAAAGCAAAACCTTTGTGTATATGGATTTTCTATATTCCAAAGTAAATCTTCCTAATAGTTTCAAATTTATTCCCCCTCGCTTGCTTCCTATTATTACCCTTTCAGTCTATTTTACATCATTTAGCCTGTACATAAGGAAAACGACTTATACTGTAACAATTCCGACTAAAAAAACCTGTTCTCTGCAGAGGAGCTGCCGGCTTCCCGGAAAAACTCCCATATACAGCGAACAGGTTTTCTACTATTGACTATACTTCCGTTATATCAGTAAACACCCAGGAAAGAAAGAGTAGGACATACTCTGGAGTCCAGTATCCGAATATGCAGCACCTCTGTTTCCGTTTCCGGAAATGCCGCGATCCGCTTATATCCAACCGTATTTCCCCGGTACAGGATATTCTCCTTTTCATCAGCAATTTCAAAACATTCAATACGCTGGCTCATTCTGATATTTTCCTTCAATACCACATGGGACAGCTTCACAGGATAAGGAAAAGTTACTGTAATATCCGCCTGCCGCACGCCGTCCTCTCCTTTATAGAACGAGTCATAATCATCCGTACGCGCCCCTTCTATCCCATGTCCGTCTTCCTGGCAGTCAACAGTAATTTGAGCTTTCTCCAGCAGATTTACTGCAAATGTCTTCCTCAGATACTCTCCCAACTCCCTCAGGCGGGCCACATCTTTTTCATGGAACCGGCCGCTCTTTGCCGGCGGAATATTTAAAAGAAAAGTTGCGTTTCCGCCTACTGAATTATAGTAAATATGTAGCAGTTCCTCCAGGGAACGCACCTTATCGTCCTCTTCTTCATGATAAAACCAGCCCGGCCGGATAGAAGTATTAACCTCCGCCGGATACCAGATCAATTCCGCTTCCCCTTCCAGCGCTTCTCTGCTGCCAAGATCCTGATCACATGCCTTTATTTTTCTCTCCCTGAACTGTGTATCATCTGCCTGCTGGCTCTCTTCCGCAATTTTTTCCGTCTCGCTGGTCCGCTTTGGCACTACGCTCCATTCCGCAGGCCTGGTATCGCCTGCTTCATTGCCGCACCACCTGACATCCGGACCGCAGACATGGATACAGGCGTTTGGCTGTAAATGACGGATTACCTCATAATACCGATTCCAGTCGTAGCTTTGTTTTTTACCGTTTTCCCCTTCTCCACAGGCCCCGTCAAACCACACGGAACAGATTTCTCCATATCCGGTAAGAAGCTCCGTAAGCTGATCGACAAAATAATCATCATAAGCTTTCCCATAACCGTAGGCCTTATTATTTCTGTCCCACGGAGACAGATATATACCAAACCGGATTCCTCCTTTCCAACAGGCTTCGGACACTTCTCTCACAATATCCCCTTTTCCGTTCTTATACGGACTGCCTGCAATGGTGTGTTCCGTAAACCTGCTGGGCCAGAGACAGAAACCGTCATGATGCTTACAGGTAAGTATAAGCCCCTTCATACCTGCATCCTTTATTGCATCCACCCATTGATCCGCGTCAAAATTTTCCGGATTGAAAATGGCTTCCTCCTCCGTACCGTCTCCCCATTCTTTTCCGGTAAACGTATTTACCGTAAAATGCACAAAACTATAAAATTCCATCTGCTGCTGAGCTATCTGACGGCTGCTTGGTACAATATTCACAAGTTTTTTATCCAGTTGGTTACTATCCATTTTTTTAATCTCCATTTTTATTATCTCAGATTTTTTCAAGCCTCATTCCCCTTACCCGAAGCCCCATAAGCTGTTTCATAACTATGTGCTCCGGTATAAGATATAGTTCATGACAGCCAGGCTTCAGGGCAAGCAGCCCGGCAGATATATAACGGATTCCGTCCGCCTCCGGTGAAGCATCTGTTACAGTCACACGATATTCCTTACCATCAAGCCTTATTTTAAGTTCATGTCCCAGATCCTCAATCCCCCAGAAACCTTTTGCATCCCATACCAGCTTCAGTTCGTATTCCGCCTGTTCCTGTGTATCAAATTTCCAGGACATATAATCCTGTTCATTCCACCACAGTTCGGTAATTCCTCCTTTTATTTCCATCTGTGAGTAAGGGTATTCTTTATGTAAGCAGGCAGCCTGCGTAGTCAGTTCCACAGAACCATCTTCCCCTGCATATATCCCCTGTCTTATTTGAAGTCCATCCGGGAAGGTTACCTGGATCACCCTGACGGTATTATCCGCATTATTCCAGTCAATTTCCAGCCGGTCTCCTGCCTGTCTGAAGGAAAGTTCCTTTTCATTACCTGTCAGGACACATTTTCCCGCCCTGCTTTCCAGTCCGGTCAGGGCAATCGTTCCCTCCGCTTGTTCCGTAATAATCAGATACAGAGAATTACCCTTTCGTGTCACATATCCCCATTGGGGCTTATAAGGGAATCCGGCTGCCACGGTCCCATAGACTGCTTCCCCATTTACTTTAAGCCAATTCCCTATTTTACAGAATTCTTTCTTCGCCTCATCAGGTATCAGTCCCTTTGCATCCGGCCCCACATTAATGAGAAGGTTTCCGCCTTTACCGGCAACTTCCGCAATTTTCCTGATTGTCTCTTCACCGCCTTTATAGTCAGCCCCTTCCACATATCCCCAACCATTATGGGTCGTCATAGGTGTTTCCCAGGGAATATCAAGACCGGAAGCCGGAATCGCATCATCAGCCATAGTCATATAATCTGTCTCAATCTCTTCGGAAAGTCTGCTGTTTACCAGACAGCCGTCCTGAGTCTCATAAACCAGCCTTCTTATCTGCATCCCCTGATTGGGTGATATCTGGGAAGGCGTATCAAACCATATGGTAAGTACATCCCCATATTGGGTCAGTAATTCTTTTATCTGGGGCATATCAAATTCATCGATATATGTCTGCAGATCCTTCTTATTTTCATTCGGATAATCCCAAAAGTTTCCATAATTGCCATAGAGATCCCCCCGTCCCTTCTTCTCAAAGCTTGCTGCTTTGGGATGGCACCACTCCCTCACATGGGAATAATAAAAGCCCAGTTTCAGCCCTTCTCTGCGGCAGGCTTTCGCAAGCTCCGCAAGAGGATCCCTGCCAAATGGTGTGGCATCCACTATATTATATGGGCTGACCTCTGTATGAAACATGGAAAAACCGTCATGATGCTTTGCTGTAATTATAATGTATTTCATACCATTCTCTTTTGCAAATTTTACCCATTCATCCGCATTGAATTTCTCCGGATTGAAACGGGAGGCCAGCTTTTCGTATTCTCCCACAGGAATTCTCCTGGTATACATCACCCATTCGCCCTGCCCCAGGATACTGTATAATCCCCAATGAATAAAAAGCCCCAGCTTTGATTCTTTCCACCACTTCAGATTTTCATTTCTTTCCATGAATATTTTCTCCTCTTTTTCCCTTGAATTATTTTTACTATATGGAACCTATAATCTGGACTGCTCCATCGTACTAAGGCGTATCCCCATAATACCGTTTCCAAGCCCTGCGGAATACCTGGGGAGAATTATAGCCCACAAGGACTGCAATCTCTGACACTTTTTTCTTCTGTTCCATTAGCTCCTTTGCTCTTTCCATACGGATTCCTTCTATATACTTGGAAAAATTTTCTCCCGTAGTCTGCTTAAACAGCTTGGACAGATAAACTTCTGTAATACAGAATTCCTCTCCTACCAGGCTCAGGGAAAGCTGCGGATCGTTGTAATTCTCATTAATATATTTTTTGATTTTATCCGTTAATACCAAATTCTGCAGTGATACATTTTTTTCCTGCATATTCATCTCATAAGTCTCCATATCCAGGTACTGTTTTGCCCGATCATACCATTGCACTTTATGAGTGCCGAATACATTCTGAGGAATACTCAGGGCCTTCTGGGAATGAACAAATGCTCCGGGCAGCTTAAGGATGTCATCCGCCACATCCCCGCCTACCGATATACTATAAAAGGCATCCCCGGCTATGGTATCCTTTACAACACAGATCAGCTCCTCCGCCCTTTCTCTGACTCTCCTGGCGGAAACATCCATGGAAGCCATAAACACTACCATTCTTGCAAAATCAATATGATAAATATCCTGTATTTCATCAAATTTTTGTTCCCTGATTATATTTTCCAGAAATACTTTCTGTGCACTGATGTCCTCCAGTCTTGCATCAACATTTATGTCATTACAGCTTACCAGGAGAATTACATAATGTGCCGCGCTGCTTTTCAGGCCGATTTTATCCAGAATCTCTCTCGTCTCTTCTTCACTGCCGCATTCTCCTGTTAAAAATTTATTAAAGGCATCAGTCCGCATAACGGCAACCTGCTGCTGCATTCTATCCATCAAAGCAGAATTTCGTTCCACCAGAACTTTTATTTCATCCACATACTCTTCCATGGGGACTTTTTTCCCCTTACTCCCCAGCGCATTTCCTATTTCAATCATGGGAGCCGCAAGTTTTTTGGCCACAAGAAGAACCAGGCTTACCCCTACCATTACAGCAAGCAGCAGCAGCAGAAGCATCAGTTTGCGAAATCCTCCCGTCACGGCAAGCAGACTGGCGGCCGGAACTGCCTCCACACACAGCCAGTCCCGGTTCTTACTCCGATAGTAGGTGACAAACATTTCTTTCCCATTAACATTCATATTTATATATCCGCTGTTGTCCACTAACTCGGAGGTATCTATGTGTCCAGCTTCATAATTGGTCAGATTATTACTGAATATAAGGTTATCCTTCTCATCCAGCATATAAATAAAACCCTCATCATGATATTCCAACGGCGCAAAAAACTGCAGCAGTCGTTTTTTATTCACATAGAACAACAGCTTTCCGGCTATGTTCCGGCCATTGGAACTGATGTGACGTCTGCTGTATACCAGCACTTCGTTATAACTCTTATTCATTGTTGCAGCGCCATGATTATAGGAAACATTGTCCTGTGATTCCAGATAGTTTGTCTTAAACTGCTCTCCGTCCATACCATCCATATAAAAACTGCTCCCATAATAGCGATCAAAATAAAGCGCATTGGTAAAATAATCGATTACTATTCCACTCTGCTTTGAATACAGCTGGATATTCAATATGTCGTTGTTTCCCACCCGTATCGCGGACAATACTTTCTGCGCCCTTAATACATCAGAGGCATGGTAACTAAATGAAAAAGTATCCAGATTATAGAAATTAATTATCTCGGAATTTTCACTTAAATAATAACTGATCTGATCCATATTGTCATAAAGCAGTTCCATTTTCTCCACACTGCTTTCCAATATCCCCAGATTCCGTTCATACGTCTGCGTCTTAAGTTTTGCATTCAGGCTGAAATATACAACAAGCAGGAGCAGAAACGGAATGAAAAGAACCAGAAACATATTGCCCAGGAACCGTACAAAAACGGGTCTGTTTTTGATATTGGATATATAGCTTTCGAATTTCATATATCGCCTCCTGAGCTTTATTTTAGCCTCTGTCCTGTAAAATCTCAAGCAGATATAAATAACAGTATACCGTAATCCACGCCTGAGCATAGATTACGGTAAGCCTATGATTTAAAAAATTTCTTACTGCTTTGCGTTGTAGGTTGTCTGGATCAGTTCGATCATCTTACCATACCCCAGTCTGTCAAGATCACTTAGATAGCTCTCCCAATCCTTATCCACATTCCTCTTTCCCGTAATGAAGTCCACTATCGCAATTTTAACATAATCATCAACTGCGGTTTTATACTGCGTGAAGGTGGCGCTGTCATCACCGGAATATACCAGGGACGGCATGGTATCCACATCCGCCGCATAGGGCATAAGCTTCATGGTCTCCTGATAAAGCCTGGATTCAAAATTAGCAGGATCCATAATATCTCCATCTGTCTGGACAAGAACCTTCCAGTCAGGTTCCATGCCACGATAGGTTCCCCACCACGCATCTACTACCTGTCCCGGAGTTTCATAAACCAGGAACTTATATACGGCAGGAGTTACACCATCCATTCCAAAGGTACCCTCATCCGCATAATCCCATTCCTTACCCTGGATTCCTACCTGGCCTTTCATTGTCCATTCCGCCGTACTGAACAAATCCGCAATCTGTATTGCAATTTCCGGATGCTCACAGGCATCTGTAATTGTAAAATTGGATCCGCTTAATGATATTGATTTATCATAAGGAATCGCCTGATAACCGTCCGGACCTTTCAACGGAAGCATCATCGCATATTTATGATAACGCTCCACATTATTAATATCGAGCAGCATTCCCACATGGCCTGCGCCGGAAACACCAAGTATTTCAATATCCGCATTATTTCCGATAGCCGTCAGTTGGGAATTATCCTGCGTAAATGCAGCCGGATCAATTAAACCGTTCGCATATAAATCATTCATATAGCGCAGCCCTTCCCTTAGGTAATCCTGATCAAGTATCGTATGAATAGTGTCATCCTTGAGATAGTAATAATTAGTATTGAAATATCCGAAAGCATTCAGAAGAAACAGGTAGGGATCCGCATTCCAGGAATTAATGCAGCCAGTTAGCGGAATTTCATCTGCAATACCATTGCCGTTAGGATCATCATTCTTAAAAGCAAGAAGAACCTCTTTAAACTCTTCTGTCGTAGTCGGCATGGAAAGCTCCAGGTTGTTCAGCCATTCCTCATTAATCCAATATTTCATAGGACTGTTTACATGGCCCACGCCGCCGGAATCTACTGTAGGGATTCCATAAATGTTACCATCGGAACTTGTCATATCCTCTTTCCAGTTTGGATGTTCCTCCAGGCGCTCTTTAATATTGGGACAATATTTCTCAATCAGATCATTCAGGGGAAGCAGGATCCCCTCCTGTACGCCGTACTTTTCCAAATCCTGTGCCGTAAGAGTCGGCCCCATGATTACGTCCGGATATTCTCCGCTGGCAAGAAGCAGGTTCAGCTTTTCGGCCGCATCCTGCCCCGGTGCCGTAATCAAATTAAAATCAATTTTGGTATGCTCTACCAGATCCTGATACACCACGTTTTCCTTCAAATCAACAACATCACTGTTTTGTGACATAAACACAGTTAAGGTAACAGGCTCCTTCAGCGGGAATACATCCGCCGCCTCTTCTTCTGTCTGTACCGCTTCTGCGCCCTGACTGTCCGCACCCTCCGTCTGAACAGATCCATCGTCTTGTCCGCTCTTACCGCATGCCCCAATAGAAAGAACCATCGCCGCTGTCAGTAATACCGCAAGCATTTTTTTCAGTTTCATACCTTCTCCTCCTGTTTTTTGTTATTTGTAACAGTTTATCACTGCTGCTACCTTTCCTTTATCAAACCTAACCTTTAACCGAACCAATCATTGTTCCCTTAATAAAATATTTCTGCAGGAACGGATAAACCACAAGCAAAGGCAGACTGGACACAATAATCAAAGAATATTTCAGAAGCTCCGACAAATACTGCTTATGTAGTTGAGAATTAATATCCGTGCCTGCCATTCCCGCTACATCCACCGAATTCTGTATCAAGATATCCCTCAAAACAATCTGAAGAGGATATTTATCCGCATGATTGAGATAAACAAGCGCACTATAATAAGAATTCCAGTGTCCCAGCGCAAAATTCAGCGCCATCACCGCAATAATTGGCTTTGCCAGCGGCAGTATTACTTTAACAAAAAACTGAATATAGCTGCCACCATCCAGGCAGGTGGCTTCATACAGTTCTTCCGGAATGGAAGACATAATAAACGTCCGTCCGACAACCACCATCCATACGCTCAACGCTCCCGGAAGCACAATGGCCCAAATGGTATCCAGCACGTGCATCTGCTTCAGCCACAGATACGTAGGGATCGTTCCCCCATTAATAAACATGGTAATCATAAAAAAGGAAGTCACGAGCCTGCGTAGCGGAAATTCTCTTCTTGAGAGTACATAGGCAGCTATCAATGTTACCGCGGTACCGATTATTGTACCTGTTACCGTATATAAAATGGTATTAAAATAACCCATCCATACATTATTGTTTTTGAATACCGCCGTATATCCCTGCAGTCCCGGTTCAACAGGCCAGAAAAAGACACGTCCCTGTATCAGCGCCTCAGGACTGGAAAAGGAACAGCTCACCACATAAAGCAACGGATATAAAACACACATAGTAAATACAAGCAAAAACAAATAAACAAAAAACAGATAAACCCTGTCACCGGTCGACATTTTTATTCGATTCTTTTTTAAAGCATGATGTCCTTTTTTCACGATTTTGCTCCTATCCGCCTTAAAACAGGCTTGTCTCACTGAACTTATTGGCAATTGCATTTACAAGAACCAACATAATACAGTTAACCACCGCATTAAACAGGCCTACCGCAGTAGAAAAACTGAACTGCGCTTGTTCTATACCTGTTTTATATACATAAGTCGCAATTATTTCAGATACGTTATAATTCGCCGGGTTCTGCAGCAGATATGCCTTCTCAAATCCGATGCTTAAAACATTTCCCGCATTCAAAATTAACGTTATAATGATGGTAGGCGCAATACATGGCAAATCCACATGAAGGACTCTCTGAAGCCTGCTGGCCCCGTCTATTGCCGCAGCTTCATACAAGGAAACATCCACGCTTGCCAGCGCTGCTATATACAAAATAGAGCTATAGCCTGCCCCCTGCCAGATACCGGAAAAAATATAGGCGGGTTTAAAAAAATTCTCCCGGCCTGTAAAATTTACGGATTCTATTCCCAGCATATTCAAAAATGAATTAATCACGCCATATCTATAAGAAAACATCTGGAAAATCATACTGACTACCACTACCGTTGATATAAAATAAGGTGCAAAAGAAATCGTCTGCAGAGTCTTCTTCAGGCGTGCATTTCTGATTTCATTGAAAGCCAGCGCAAGTATAATCGGAAAGGGGAAACCAAACAGCATGCTTTCCAGACTTAAAACAATGGTATTTTTCAATATAGTTGGAAAAATGGGAATCGTAAAAAGCTGCCTGAAATATTTCAAACCAGCCCAGGGACTTTTAAAAATACCCTTCCGTATGCTG
The DNA here is from genome assembly GCF_003478085.1 of Eisenbergiella sp. OF01-20. Classification (NCBI taxonomy): domain Bacteria; kingdom Bacillati; phylum Bacillota; class Clostridia; order Lachnospirales; family Lachnospiraceae; genus Eisenbergiella; species Eisenbergiella sp. OF01-20. Next base: position 64,756 of record NZ_QUES01000019.1, read on the forward strand.
AAATCCTTAAATGCCAGCAAAATTCCTCCCATAGGAATATAACTGAATACCAAAACAAACAAAAATGGAATTAATGCGAGCAGATACAGCTGATGATACCTTTTATTTTTCTGACACTTTCTTTTAAAACAGCCCATACACACCCTCCTCCTGTTTTCTTTCCTGTCGTCGTCTGTATCCTCAGCATATCTTACAATTTCTCCACATAAAAGAGGCTTTTTTAGTTATATTTACCATATAAAGTTCAATGGAACTATTTTTTCCAGTTATATTTAAAATAATTCCATTACAATTCATAACTGAATCGTTACTTTTTGCATATTTTGTATTTCTACTTCAATAACCGTGTTTCCACATACAGCAAAAATAGACTGAAGCTTTCCGTGAAATGCCCTCCTGTAATTGCATTTTACATTTTCATGGCTGGACGGATCCCCGTTCCCGGTTCCCAAAAAGACTGTTTTGTCAAATAAATTAATTTCTCTCATATCTACCTCTTTCCAGTTTCTTTTTTGAAAGAAGAAACTGTACCTGAAATTCCTTTTCACAAAACTGATACTTTTCAGCCAAAGCGGGACCGCATCTTGTGGAGCCTATTCCCGACTGTTTATAATTCAGACAAAGAATGCCTTGGTCACACCACTCCCATACAAAACCTCCGCCCAGTCTGTTCATTATATAAAAAAGTTCCAGTAATCCTCCAAATCTCCCGATCCGTTCCCCAGCATGGCAGTATTCGCAAAGGATAAGCGGCCGTTTCTCGTTTTTCTTTTCCAGAAATCCTTTTCTATCCAGGCAGGGGCCGGATACATAACAAAAACCATATCCAGGGTTTCTTCGCTGTCAACTGCTTTGGGTGCTCCTTCCAATTCATGCATACTCTGATAATGAACAAGCCTGGAAGGATTCTCCGCCCTGATCCATCTGGCGACCTTCTCAAATGCCTTACTATAGCCGCTCTCATTTCCCATAGACCAAATCAAAACAGAAGTCCTGTTTCTGTCTCTTATTACCATCATCTGAATTCGATCGAGAATCGTTTTTTCAAACAATTCATTATTGGCAAAAAGGGCAATTCCTGAATAGTCTCCCTTATTATCTATTGTATGTGAGGCCTCCACACTGCCGTGCCTGATTACACCTTTGAACTTCACTGCGGTTCCATTCAGTCTGATACAGCCATCTGATACTTCTATTGTACGGATTCCGATTTTTTCCCCAACAGTCTCATTCTCCGTCCGTAAAAACCGCTTATACAAATACAGATTTTCTGTATTCCAAAGAATTCACTGGTCATATAGGGCACCTGATTGTAACCGGCAAATTGTTTATTGATATACAGATAAAAACAGCTGTCCCCCCCTTCGAAATTCAGATACCGCTCCATACCATCAGACAGCTCCATATGAAAGTGCCTCTGATATACCCCTGCAGGATTCTTATCCGGCGCAAAAGGCGGATCATAGGAAATCGGATAGCGAATATTCAAGTAAACAGGTTTGTCATAGCCTTGCAGCTGCCAATGGGAGGGAACCGGAATCGTTTTGACAAATTCCTCCTCCATAAAATTCTCACCCATGAAAATAATATTCCATTTTTCCCTCCATATATAATATTTTAAATACAGCATATAGAGATTATATGACTTATATTGTATGCATTTCAATCATATGATATTATTCTATATAAATATATGAAACAAGGAGTTACGAATATGAGCCATTCTCTTTATCCTATGAATCCGTTCAGTCTTAATCTGCCTTTAATTGTTTTTGGTATCGGTTATGAAGACAACCAACCACATGTTTTAAGAAAGGAAGGCTTTCCTTTACCACAACTTTTTTTCTGTATCAGCGGAGAAGGGCTTCTGAAAACAAATAATAAAACCTGTTGCATTAAAGAAGGGAATTTTTTTTATCTTCTTCCTGATATTCCGCATGAATATTGGAGGATTACGGAAAAATGGGAATTATACTGGATCGCTTTTTCAGGCAATGCCGCCCTGCCTCTTCTGGATACGTTAGAATTAGATAGATGCAAAACAGGTACTTTCAGCAATAAAGCCAGAACGGAGGCCTTATGCAGAAATATTTTTACGGTTCTTAAGACAGAAGAACCTGAGGGTAAAGCTGCCGCTTCCAGCATTTTGTACGAAATGATTACAGAACTATATGCGGCCGGTCGGGTAAAAAAGAAAAAAGAGCAGTCCCCAAAGGAGAATGCTCTTCTTCAAATCGTAAAGTCCTATATTGATGAAAATTATTCAAAGGAATTAACTCTTGCAGAGCTTTCTTCTTTGGTCCATATTTCTCCCCAGTACCTTTGCCGCCTATTCCAGAGATATTTGAATCTGCGTCCATTTGAATATATTGCTATGAAAAGAATCCAACAGGCTAAAATACTCTTGTCAGACCCGAACATATCCGTTTCTGAAGCCGCCAGCCTGACCGGTTATAATAATTGCAGCTATTTTTGTTCTGTTTTCAAAAAGCAGGAAAGAATCTCTCCATCGGAATTCAGGAGAAGAGCTTCTTACTGACGGTCCTGCTCAAACCATACATTATCCGCTTAAGCGCCGTATAATGTTCCTGATACGGAAGATCTCTGACGTTATCCTTATATGCGCCGCCAGGCGCACTGAAGAGGAAAAACGTTGCCGCCCTATTAACAGGACGTTCGCAACGTTTTTTAGTCTCTGACTGTATAAGGAGGGATCATAAACAGATTTATCTGTCAGGGGGAGAATTTTTTTCTTAATGTAAGTATAACCGGATTTTTTCAGCATCTGCCGCTCTCTTCCCACTCTGTCATCAGCGCTTCCAACTGTTCATCCGCCGCTGCGCATAGTTCCTCCAGCTCCATCAGCTTCTCATAATCCGACTGAATCGAAGGATCCTTACACTGTGCCTGATATGACGCAAGCTCTTCTTCCTTCTGTGCAATGAGCATTTCCAACCGCTCCAGGCGGCGTTTTCTCTTCGCTTCTTCTTTCCCCGGATTATAACCCTTCCGGCTGTTTTCCTTTTTGAGCGAAGACTCGCCGTCCACTGCATCCATCTCCGGCCATCTGCCCTTTGCCGGTATGTCTGCATTTTTACCAACGGACTGTATTTTCCCCTCCTCCTGCGGCCCCTGCCGCTCTTTTTCGTCCGCCCGCAATTTTTCCCAATATTGCTCATAGCCGTAAGGATAATAATTAACGGTTCCATCCTCAAATACCAGCAGGGAATCCGCAATTTCCTTCACAAAATATCTGTCGTGGGAAACAAAGAGCACGCTGCCGGGATACGCCTTCAGCATAGACTCCAGTGACTCCTTTCCCACGATATCCATATGGTTGGTCGGTTCGTCGATAAAATGTACCCCTCCCCTGCAAACCCGCATAAACGCTGGCTTTAACGGTATGTAAAAGTGTGTATACTGTTCATTTTATCCGTATTTTCAGAAAGAAACAGGTATGACCTTCGCCATACCCATTCCTCATCTCTTTCTGTCTATCCTGCAGATTCAAGTCCCGGAAACTGCCATTTTATATCTAAACTGTTAATCGCAGGATATGTATTCAATTATGTTCTTATATGAAAGATAATATTACAGGTTCCGAAGCAGCTCCCTGTTCTTCTTCTCCATTGCCTTTCTTAGTTTTTCATTTTCCTTCTGCAGTTCCTCTTTTTCACTCTGAAGGATCCTCAGCTGCTTGTGAAGGGCTGAGATTTCACTGTTCATTGCCATATCAAGGATATTTTTTCTTGGATGGCTTACACCGGCCTGCTGTTCCAACGCCTTGTCTACGGCCTGTCTTACCACCTGATTTTTGTAGAAAAACCCTCTGGAAAGTCCGGTCTTTTCCATCAGCTTTGGGATGGTTACCTTTTCATTCTCATCCATCAGCTCGAATATGGCTTTACGCGCCCGTTCAATTTTTTCATCGCTGGCTTTCTTATTTAAAATCAGCATCTTGTCGTATTTGTTCATACTCCGGCTCCCATCCATCTAAATTCTGCAGAATAATGTCTGACAACAGCTGTCTGACTTCCCTCGTTTCATCAGCCAGAACCACATTACTCATTCGTCTGTAATATTTTACATTCCGAACACCGCTATGCCCCAGCAGCTTTGTTATTGTAAAATCATCCAGATGCATTTCCGTCAGTTTTACACCGTAATAATGCCGATACATATGTGTGCCAAATCCAAATATTTTTCCATTATCATCCCTCAAATTCTCTCTGTATATCATCGTAACCACTCTGCTCTGTATCGTAGTATATTGTAAAGGTTTTTCCGGATTTTTGTCATCCACAAAAATATATTTTGTCAGTCCATACCATTTTTCGGTATATTTTATCGCTTTACGAATCAACGTAGTCAGTTCTTTACTAATCGGTTTCTCATAAGACTTACTTTTCATCTGTCTGATTTTTATAATATTTTCTCCTCTGCTTTCATAGAGGCAATCAGTTTCAAGCGTCAGAGTATCGGATATTCTGGTGCCCAACATTTGATGAATTACCATTGCCCTGGCAACCTGCTCGTCCATTTTCACAATACAGGCATTCAGACGTTTCAATTCCTCATCTGAATACACCTTAAATTCTGGACAATGTGCGGAAGGGATATCACTGTTCAAAAACAATCCTTCCAGATTTGGATAATCACATATATTGCCTATACTCTCCAGAATACATCTGAGACGGTTTAGCTCCGCATGAAAATATTTGTTTGAAGTTTCCTCAGTATGTAAATATATTAAGTATTCTTCTATTACGTCTCTGTCTATATCCCGGCAAGACCGTACCTTTTTCTGCTTTTCAGCTAAGAATCTTGAAAATTTCCTCATGGAAGACATTTCATGCTGTATACAGTCGATTGCTTCTACTTTGAGATTGAGATAAATACCTTTTTTTAATTCTTCTCTAATATCAGGTTGTAAAATCTTAGAAAAATTAATTGTCTTACATTTTTTTATTGGGTTTGTCTTTACATAAATATCCAGTTTATCAATATACCATATATCCTTTTCCTGCTCGTTTATATTATCTTTCTGCTGTAAGAATTCTACCACACTTCTTACATAACATATCAATCTGGAATTTCCTGTGTTTGAACTACCATATATATTATGATATTCACTTGTTAATGCGATTCCTTCTTCTAACATCCATGCCTTTAAATGTCGTAACCAGGTTTCCATATTACGATCTTTAAAACTTTTAATCCGCTTAGCCTTTTTTTGTAAAAAAAGAACCAGCTTATTAAAATAATATCGTTCGACAAAAAGAGTTGATAGTGCTACCTGACCTGCTCTGTATTTAATAAAAGCAATTATTTCCACTTGCATACCTACCGAAGGTATCCCCTCCAAATTATAAAAAGGATTTTGGGATACACTCTTGGGAACTAACGTGTCTTTCTGATATAAATCAAATAAATATATTTTGTTTTCCATTATGTCACCTCTTTTTCTTTATCAGGCTTTCCGCAAGGCTGCCATGGTTATTAAAATAATCTCCGTTAGCATCGGCCAGTTTTTTTGGCATATAATCTATATATTGCCGAGTCATTTCCTCATAGAAATGTCCCAGATAATCCCGAACACTCTGTAAAGATACTCCATTGTCATAAAATAATGTTGCTACGCTATGTCTATAATCATGAGATTGAAATATATATTCTCCATTCTGAATATAATTTAGATTACAATATTTCAACATTTTTCTCCGAAAGGTAGTATTATTATAAGCTCCGCCCTTCCTATTCTTAAATATATAATCTTCTTGTCCTATATTACACTTTTTCAGATATACCTTCATTAATCTATATAATGACATAGGAATAGGAATCCTTTTATAACTTTTCATTTTTATTTGATAAACCTGTATCCAGGCATCAATCCCCTGTGTAAAATAGGCATTTCCTTTAAGTGTACATACTTCACTCACCCTAAGCCCTACGGCCCATAAGTGTAGATACATCAATCTTAAATTCAAGGGAAAATTAGGAAGCTTTTGAATTATTTCCAGTGAAACTTTTAACTCTACACTCCTGTCGTGATGTTTCTGTACCACTTTTTTCAAATAATAATCTGCACAAAATGGAATCTTTTCGATATATCTATGTGCCATCAGGAAGTTAAAAAAATGAAGAATAATCATGACAATTTTATTGTAAGTACCCGCCTGAATATTCCTTTCCTGTTGTATACGGAAATATATGTCTACCTGTTCACCTGAAATGGCACTTATATCTGTATTGTTATCCATCTTGATTTCTGTTAAAAAACTACGTAAATAATTCAGATTTTGCCGTAGATTATTAATTGTCAGCTCTGTCATTCCCAGTCCATAGCGCATATATTTTTTCAGCAGTTCCCGATTTCGTTTATGCGTAATTTCCAGAAAAGAAAATGATATCACTGGATTTGAGGGATTCATCCTCTCTGGCAGTAAATGCAACCGTTCCAGATACCATATATGAGCTTCCCAATGGATCTCATCTGAATTGATAAAAAGTATTTTTCTACATAGATCCACGATTCTTAATGTATTTTTTGGCTTTCCTTCACTTTTCAACTTATCTGCAAACCTTTGAAAGTCAGTAAGCTCAAGCAATTCTATATCATTCATTAATTCTTTCACACAAAAATCATAAAAAGTTCTTAATGAATCAATATGGCTTCGTAATAGTTCCTGTTCCAAATCATTCTCCAGAAAGTAATGAAGAATACGAAAAACTTGTCTCTTCATCTTCTCAGGAGCGTTTCTGCTAAAATCCCATAACAATTCATCTTTTCTTTGTACTCTGTCCAACTTACTAACCAGTTCCTGATTCGGATGATAGGGTAGGAATAATATATGATTTTCGTATTTGATTTGATTATTTTTACCACTTATTACTTTAGTTTGGCCGCGTATAGAATGCTGTTTTATTTGATCAAATGCCTTCTCATAGTCACGAAATTTATTAGGCTTAATCTTTTCCGCCAAAAATTGTCGGAATAACTGCCGTTTAGTATAATCCAAATCTGATATATGCCAAATTCCGTATTTTAACATATATTTTTTTATCTTTATCCGATAAGCTATTTGTACTTCAGTACAATCAGCAAGTTCTGATTCCAGCTGTTTCTGAAGTTGCTCTGTATCCTCCTTTAATTCCGGTAATAATAATTGTTGTGCAGGCACCTAATATCACCTCCGCTTCTATAGTATCCTGTCGATACCGTAATTGGTGGAATGCTTGGCATAGAACTCACGGCTGGCCTCCAGCAGTTTATCATCGATAATGCCAAGATATTGAATTGTGGTATCCAGATGCTTATGCCCCAGGGCTTGGCTTATCAATTCCAAGGGCCATTCTGCATTCCATCGTGTAACTGCGAAATATCTTCGCAGCATATGCGGCGTCAGTAAGGTTCCAGTTTTTTCTGCTGCACGGTCCAGCATGGAATAGACACTGTCGACTTTCAGCGGCTTTCCTGCCGTATCCCCGGAGATATTTATAAACAGGTAATTCTGGTATTGCAGCAGGTTCCGGTATTCCGCCAGGTAATGCAGCAGGAAATCAAAGGTATCGTCACTAATTTTGGCTTTCCGGAATTCTGCATTCTTGGCACGCGCCTGGTTCTCATTATCCTCCCGGAAATATACCCCAAGAGTATGGTTTTCATAGTCTATATCCCTGCTGTAATTCACGCCCAGGATTTCTCCGATCCGGAAGCCGGTTTCCGCCAGCAGCAGGAGCAGCAGCTGATCCCTGCTGTTGGTGCATGCCTGCAGAGCCTGAATAATTTCTTCTTCTGTTGCCGCACGCACGTTGCGTTCCTCTGCTTTCATAAATCCACGGAAAGCTTTGGAACGCAGGGTGCGTCTGACTCCCACTCCATTGGTTACTGTAATCTGACTGTAAGAGAGTACCCGAAGGCTTGGTACATAATCAATCTCTGATAAAAAGAAATAGAACCCGAACACATCCTTTAAGTATGCGTTGCAGGTTCCACTGTCAACATCCCCTATTTTCTTTTTTTCCGTATGACGGCCTTCCTTCAGCCAGTACAAAAACTGCGTGAAGTGGCTGGATTGTTCTTCAAAGCCTAATTTACAGACCTGAGGGAAATCCAGTTCCTTCTCTGCCAGGTATTCCAGGTAACAGCTGAGGGAAAAGGCATACCGTTTTACTGTGTTTGGGGAAAGATTGGACTTTGTCTTATGCTTCAGATATTTGCTGGGAAAGAGCGCAATATCCAATGTCTCCCTGTTTAAAATGTAATAGTACCGTTTTGTGCCTTCCTTCATAATTTCCACTGTATACCGTTTCACGGCTCCACCTCCTTTCCTAACGCCATACACAGTATATCGCGTCGGTATATGGATAGCCATACCCACCACCACTAAAGATTCTTACCTTTTTTGAAGCAGTACTAACAACGGAATTTTCTGCCTTTGCTATTTTCTTCCATTGCCACTCTATCTAAAACTGTCGCTGCCAAGACAGATAACTGTCTGAAAGTAATCAATATTCTTGAAAAGATATCCTCCCTGTAAGAGGGGAATACACCTGTATTTTACACAGGCTTATAAATGCCAGAAATGGTGCGCGTATGCTTGGGTACCTGAGAATACGGGATGAATCTATAATTAAAAGGGCGTCCGCGTTCCCCTGCATTACTGCTTTATAAAAGAAAGTTAAGCCGTTTTCTTTTCCCCATACTGTTGCACCCACGTCACAAGAACTGCCAACAACTTCAAAACCCATTTGTCCCGCATAGTCTGTAAGCTGCTGGAGCTGTCCTTTCAAAGCTCCATGGGTATCCTCCGGTGCATCAATATGGCAGTAGAGCCATACCCTTTTTCTCATCTTCACTGCACCCCTCCTCTTTCCTCTCAGGCAACACTATTTCCTTATTTGTTTCTCCCTTCAGGCCAAGACTGATACTAATAGCCCTATTCATACGATACATCTGCGCCTCATTCAGTCTTCCTATGTATTCCTTCAACCGGGAACGGTCAATCGTGCGTACCTGTTCCAGAAGAACCATGGAATTCCGATACAAGCCCGGAAAATCGCTCCCTATCCAGATGTGGGTGGGAAGACGATGCTTGCCAAGGCGGCTGGTAACCGCTGCCACGATCACCGTGGGACTGTACCGGTTGCCGGCATTATTCTGTATAATTACCACAGGCCTAATGCCTCCCTGCTCACAGCCTACTACAGGTGTGAGATCTGCATAGTAAATGTCACCTCTCTGTATTGCCATAACTATATCACCTCTGTTTCCTTCTCTTTCTTTTCCCTGCATTTATGCTCCAAATATCATGGGCATGCCCCTATCTTCATAAAACGCGGCAGCCCAGCCGTTGATGACCAGGCCGCCGCAGTCATTTATATAAATTTCCTGCTTGTACTTCATTTTCGTCTGCTCCTGTTCGACACTACTCCCCGGAGCCGGAAACCGGATGGTTCCCTCAGGCAGTCAGCAAAGACCAGCCCTGGTTAATGGCCGTCATGGGGTTCTTACCCCTCCGGGGATCTCCCGAAGCCGCCCTCATTGCGTGTTCCCGCTCCCGCGGGGCTGTGACTGGACGGAAGTATCATAATAGGCTGTTTCGGTTTTGGCGGGGCGGCCCACCATAGGCCTCTTTTGGATCAGACAGGTATCGCTTTGCACCTTCGATGTTATTGGGTTAACAGACAGCTCTGGCCTGTCTGCAGGTGGTCATGGCGTGTCCTCCATGCCGCTTTTCGCTTTCGCGCGAAACAGCTAATGTATCTATGCTGCTGGATATGAAATTATCAAGGATCATAAGAAGGCAGGTGGCCTTCACTTATTTACACGTTGGGAGAAGCTTTTGCACACCCTAAATTTCAAAATTTTTCAAATTTTTTTTAAGTTTGTGCAAAATTCTTAGTTTCCGCTTATGTATCGCGTTGTGGCAGATCCCTTTCTTCTGTGCAATGTCACGTTCTGATTTTTCGTCAAAATAGAGCAGTTCTACAAGCTCTTGTTCCTCTTTTGTTAACATTTGTATGGCATGATGTAACTCTTCAAACATAACAGCACGGATTGCTTCCTCTTCCACGGACGGTTGTTCTTTGGTAAATTGATGCTCCAAATCCAGGAGTCGATCCAGCGAGTCCTCCCGGCTGGATATACAGATTGCTTTTTCTTCTTTCTGGTTTATTTCATAATTCTCGGCCTTTAGGTCACGTTGTTGATATTGCATTTTTCTTTCTGTACGGCGGAGCACTTCTATGACTTCTTCGCTGGCCCCGGGATATATATTTCTAAAATCTGGAACTCTATATTTATTTTTCATTCTTTCTTCTCCTTGTCCTTCGTAATTACTCAAAAATGAAGAACAAGGGGGAGGTGAACGGCAACGAAACTTTTCCGCTTCTAGATGAACAAAAAATTGTAATAAAAAATAGTAATAGATGAGATAGGCTGACTTACAAATCAATTATGTCAAGCCTAAGTAATGTAAAATATTAGTATCTCTAAAAGCAATCGCATTTTCCCATCTAACCCTCTTTTTTTAGTGAAAACGCATTCTATTACCTGTTCTTTGCCCATCCAATTTATCAAGAGAATAAAGTTACTGAAATATGCAATGATCGTTATATTCTATATATAAAAAATCGACTCAACTTTTATTATATTTTGAAAGTTTTCATAGAATATTTTAAAAAATTCTCAAAAAAATTCTGCCACAAAAATACCGTCATGAGCAAAAACTCATAACGGTATCCTCAAACGAAAATGATATTTGTTCCTAGGCACTGTAACCCTTCCACAAACCTGCATAAATACTAAATCCCAAAATAAAAACGGTTAACATATCGTTTCCTTCTGAGTAAAAGAGCAGGAAAATGGAAGAACCACTACATTTGGAATATACATTTAGAATCTCACATAGAGAATAGATTATTATAACAATACAGCCTTATATAAATTTAATTTGTCCACTAACAGTCACATTTTGACTTTAAATGTATTTTGTAATATGATAATTAAGATTATGTTTAAATATGAATACCCTATTCCACACTCTACTACTTCTTGAAAAAGTAAATATTAAGGTTAATTGTGTAATTTAAATCAGAGAAAATATGAAAAAGTTTTTGAGAAGAAAATAAAAGATGTGAACATAACGTAAGCCTGAAAAAGGTTTAGCTCGACGGCCAGTTTTTGTCAGGAACCTATTACTCCATCCAACCAGAAATGCTACTAACAGTGCTGAATATTTTGTCAGCTTGCAAGGCCGGAGGAATGAGGCGATGCGCCGGCATCGTTGACTGACGACAACACGGCAGATGGCAAAATAGGCAGTACTGTCAGTAGCATTTCTGGCTGGATGAAGTACTATTTATTGTTTTATAATTATTTTGCAGGATTTCATAATCGTATCTAACACTACAGCGAACGTTCTTTTTGATTTTACCCACTTTTTTTGATACAATTAAAGGGGGTGGTTTTATGATGACTTATACGGCATATGATCCGGAAACTTTGGAACAATGGTGTTCCGACAAAACCAATTTTCAGCTTTTTGATTCCGCATTACACGATTATCTTCAGATATTTACAGACACCGGACCCTGGATAGTCGGCTTTTCCATGCACAGTGGATAGGCTGTGACACAGCCTACGGGAACGGCCACGCCTATTCCCGTTCCCCTCTATCCGATCAGCAGTTTATGGATACGTACCAGCAACGTCTGTCCGCCATACTGGATACTCCAGATGGCATGCTGTCTGTGGATGAGTGCGGTTTCGAACCGGAATTATGTGGAACCAGGCTCGGAAATCTGGCTGTACCTGCGTAAGTATCAAGATGGGAGAATCAAGTACTTCGTATCAAATGCCCCTGGGAAAATAGAACCACAGGAATTAGACCGTGCAGCAACCCTAAGATGGCCGATAGAACAGTGCTTTGAAGAATACAAAAGTTATTTGGGGATGGGCCATTATGAATGCCGGTTATTGCAGGAAACAATCACGTTCACCTGTTCCCATATGCTAGAGAAGGTATGCTAAAATCGTTGTGCCTATCTGTCTCACCGCAAAAAGAATCTAAAACGTTTACTGTAGTGCTAGTACGGGCCGTTCCCGAGCATCTCACCGATCAGACTCGGTTTATTGCAATATCCGCAGCCCTTCCCTGTTATCAACGAATATCAGAATTACCTCAAAGGCTGTAATATATCATCCATCCTGTATGACGAGCGTATGGACTTTATAACCAAAGTATATTTGATGCCTCCTATAATTGTATCGCTACAATTAGAATCGCACATTTTATTAGATTTCATTATTGTTTTTAAAGTATAACAGTTTAACTATACTTTTTAAAAATTTCTAAATTTCTTATATCTTTCTAATTTAATGTTTCTATGACTTTTTCTTTGATATGTATATATAAATCTTACAAATTCTTCATATAAACACTCACAGACATTAGTCATTGATTCTATTTCGATTGGAGTATCTTCTCTAATAATCTTATCTACAATCTTCAGATCATATAACTCTTTTGCCGAGAACTTTAGTTTATTAATAGCTTTATTAACCATTTCTGCATTTTTCCAAACAATAGAAGCATATCCCTCAGGAGATATTATGGAGTATATGGAGTTCTCTAACATCCAAACTTCATTAGCTACTCCTAATGCCAAGGCCCCACCGCTTTCCCCTTCCCCAACAATGACAGATAAAATAGGGACACTTATATCTGACATATCATACAGGTTTCTTGCTATAGCTGAAGATTGTCCATGCTTTTCTGCTTCTTCTCCACAATATGCTCCAGAGGTATCAATAAGGCATATAATCGGACGCCTAAACTTCTCAGCCTGTTTCATCAGTCTGAGAGACTTCCTATATCCTTCCGGCATTGGCATTCCAAAATTTCTATACACAGCATCCTGCATTGACTTCTTACCTTTTTGAATACCTACAACTGTTATAGGAATTCCATCAAGTGACGCTATTCCACAAATTATCGCAGGATCATCTCCATATAATCTATCTCCATGAAATTCTAAAAAATCCGGGAATAAGTATTGAATATAGTCTTCACTTGTAGGACGCTTCTGAGATCGTGCAATCTTCACTTTATTTAATTTAGTTTCCGGCATCTGTATATCAATATTTCCATGTACATTTCCTGCTTTGTTCCGGTGAATTGTCATTTTTCTCTTTGCACCATGTAACCGTAAAATTTTGCTAATAACTTTTTTTTCGTTTTTAATATCAACAATATAATCTATCTGTCCATGGTTCATTTGAAATTCGGCTTTCTGGAAACTGTCCGGCATTTTCTTACCTATTGTCTGTTCCATAACCCGTGGGCCTGTAAATCCTATAAAGGAATCAGGTTCTGCAAGTATAATATCAGCTAAAGTTGAAAAACTGGCTAATACTCCTCCTGACGTCGGATTAGTTAATAAAGAAATATAAAGCAAGCCAGCCCTACTATGTTTTTTTACAATAGCTGCTGTCTTTTCCATCTGCATTAAAGAAAAAATACCCTCCTGCATCCTTGCACCTCCTGAACAACAAATTAGAAGTACAGGCAGCCTTAGCTTTATTGCTCTCTCAAATAACCTACATATTTTTTCGCCTACGATAAATCCCATGCTTGCCTTCATAAATTTAGTATCCATAATGCCAATCGCCAGCACTTGTCCGTTAATCTTTCCTTTACCACACAGTATGGCATCATAAGCATTTGTTTCTTTCCTTGCCTTTTCTAATTTCTCTAAATAATCCCTCTCAACATTAAAGGGTAGTTCCCGAAGATCAGAATCCCATTCTTCAAAAGAACGCGAATCTATTATATTATATAGTCGTTCATATGTGTTGTTTATAAAACATTCTTCACATCGTTCCGCTAATTTACTTCTTTTAAATCCATCCATAATAGCATCCATATTTTTATACCCACTTGCTGATAATTGTAAACATCCAAAATAGTTACTTTCCTTTTAGGAAAGTTTCAGATATCATAACCAATAGAGTGTTTTTTTAAATAGTCTACAATATCATTCACTGTTTTCATATTCTCTACTATAGAATAAGGAATTTCTATATCAAACGCCTCTTCTAATGCCAGAAATATTTCCATGATTGCCAGGGAATCTGCTCCCAGATCTTCTTGTATTCTGCTGTCTTCTTTTATCTCACTAACCTCAATGTCCAATTCTTCTGATAGTATATACTTTATCTTATTTATCATCTTATCTCCTTCACTACAATAAGAAACATATGAGTACATCATTGTTTACACCTAATGTTAATAATTAAATATATTTTTAAGCTTATATTTGCTTACATGTTCCATCGCTTTCTCCCAATTCTTGTTCAAAGCATAAATAAAACTAAGCTCATGTTCAATAGAGTGTTCTTTATTTTCAAGAGTCTTCAAAGAGTATTCTGCAGTACTATAATCAAGAGATTTATCTTTGTTGTTTAAAAGAGGTCCCATAATTTCTATTATTTCAGTTAACCTATAATACACATCAGGATCCTCTAAGAATAAGTTGTCTATAATAGATTTTTCATAATCTTGTATTTTCGTATATGTCCATGGACGTTCAATTTGGGGAATATTATGTACTTCTCTGATTATAGGAATAATTCTATTTTTAAAAAACAAATCCAGCCACCTAACTTCGTTATAGCATGAATCTATTTTTTCTCCAAGATTTCCTACCCAAAGCAAATAGCTACTCCACATTGGAATTACAAAAATATCTTTTAATGTCATACTTTTTATTAACATTATCATAGTAATAAAGATAGAAGGAACCTTTTTAATTTCCGTTTCTGTAGCGAGCAACGTACCTGAAAACTCAACACAGTGAAAAACAATTCTACCGTTTGGTCTTAGCAATTTTAAATATAAAGAAAAAAATTGTTCATCATAAGCTTCGCTTACATATCCTTTTTCATCATATACATCTACAATAATCAAGTCAAACTTATCTGTACTCTCTTTAACGAAATCTTTAAAATTACAATATCTAATGATAAACTTGTCTTTTTCTGTATTGAAATCCATATAGCCCTTATCTATTTCTATTCCAACACCAGTACATTCTATTCCCCATTTTTCGAGTATTTTAAGAAAAGTTCCAGCCCCATGTCCAATAGAAAGTATGTAAGGATTATCTAAAGTAGCAACAGCCCATGCTAAATAGTCCCAATATTTAAAAGTAAGTTTTTCCTTTGGAATTATAGAATGCTTTAAATTTGTTGGATTACCAGATTTATTATCCAGAACGATAAACTCGTTATTTATTTTCGTCCATGTATTCATAAATATCACCTTTTTCTTCTTCTAAAATAAGTGTAGGTTTTACTTCATTACAGCTCCATATCGCATTAGCTTTGTAATTATCTTCACCTAATATATTTGGAGTATCTTTTATAAATTTATGGTGCCTATACCACAATCTCCATTTTGCCGGATTATTAATAAGATGAACCCTAAAAAAACTCATCAACGACGAAGCTGTAAAATTAATATCTTTAGATAGAATAGGACGAGATACTGTTATTTCAGCATCATTAGATTCAATTGCCCCAATTGCAGGTATATTAAATTTATTTAAAAATCTGAATAGTCCACTCCTTACTTCTATTGTTGAACTAATAAAAGGTAATAGAATTGGATGTAGATCATCACCAACACCTGTCAATCCGTCTAAATAAACAATTATTACCCCTCCATTTTTAACATGCTTAGCCATCTGTAACCCTACTTCCGGCCGTTCAGCAATTACCATTTTCACTCGCATTTCCTCATAAAAGTCCCCCCACAGCTTTAAATTTTTTTCTGTACTATATGACTCTGAATCCACTATCAATAATATATCTTTATCAGCTTTCAGTTTATGCATTTCTTCTATAAATAGTTGTGCAACATGACGGTGTGCGCCATAATGATATAAAACCAATGCAAATCCTTTATTTGAATATAGCATTCGAATATCTGACAGTGAAAAACCTAAAAACTTTTCAAAATTTAGACTTTGAGCTGGACCTATACGATGTTTTTCCTGTTCTTCAATTTTTCGACAATATTCTTTCCACACATTAATTGGTTCATAATAACCAAGAAATCTTAATTCCTTAATTATATTTGATAATGCTAAAAAGTAATCCAGAGAAAGAATTCTATTTTCCATTTTGTCACCTCTTTAAATAGTTATTGATATGAATACTTAATTTCTTTGACTAAATATGCTCAAAGCTGTAATCATTATTAGAAGTGGGATATCATAATCTCCATTATGAATATCTCCCTTAGAATTTCCTTCAACAATATCTAAACCGACGACATTTGGAATAATCATAGATATATAATTAAGAAATTCATTTAAAAAATAACCATCAGGAACTGCATAATCCACATACGGAAAAATTGATGGATCCAAGCAATCTAAATCAATGGAGAGATAATGACTCTTACTTTTGTATTTATTTAAGTAAAATTTAATTTGCTCATTTTCATTATTATCTTTTGATATTCTAATAACTTTCCCATTATCAATTATTTGATTCTCTACACGTAACCCCCTACTACCTATCTGAATAATTTTTTCTACAAACGGCAACTGGGAAATAAAAGAAAATACATTTCCATGATCCATATCACTATCGATAGGATACAAATCATTATGGGCATCAAAATCCCATATTATAAGACCTGAAAATTTACTATCTAAATTGTATATAATGTCATATACAATTGAATGATCTCCGCCAATGCAAATAAATGGTTTATTTGCGTCTGTCGAACATGATACAGCTTTATTTATATTTTTTTTAAGTTCCAGTCGTGTTTCAGCCAATAAATTACCCAAATCTAATATTTTTCCGCAATCAAAAACTCTATTATTTTTTATCTCTGTTATCTTTATATTCGATGGCATTGGATAACTATTAAAACATTGCAATCTGTTTGATGACAATCTTAACTGTTCGGGAAATTTATCTACAGATGTTCTATCATATCGACTTCCATATTTAGCTGGAATACCAAAGATTATTGCATCAGGATTTGAATATGGATAATAGTATGAAAAAAAGGGGGGTACTAATTCTTCACTAAAGTGATTTTTTCTTTCATTATAATCAATTTTACAATATGTATTCTTTTTTTTGTCATAAAGATAAATAAAGCCATTTTCTATTGACCTTATTTCATATTTTTCCATCAAAATTATTTCCTTCTTTCGTAAGTTTGATTATTCTAAATAATACTCGAATCCAAACAACAATGTAAAGAAATTTCATCAGCACAAAACTCTCATTCTTTATTGTTGAATTACTGGAATAAAAACAAAAGCCAATAACAGTAATTAAATTCAATAAGAATACTAAGATCCACAAAATTACTTTCATAAATTTAGTTGGATATCCCATAAATAAATATGCTCCATCTGTATTTGAAAATGGGACTAAATTAATAGATGTAATACTTAGATTTAAAAATGCTAGTTGCTGAAGTACATCCTTTTTTAGAAAAACTAAAACTAAAATATTGGCCAAACATTGGCATATAATACCGTTAACAGTAAAAAAAACATATTGTCTATAACTCATATTTGTTGGATAAATAAAATGGGTTTGAACCCTAGGTAATTTTATATTTATTGCCACGAAATTCCCGCCGATTATATACATAGCAATAACATGTCCGATTTCATGTATTAATATCATTATCATAATATATAATAAAAAGATTAATAAAAGTTTAATAATATCATTGCCTCCTGTTAAACAAATAAGATTTAAATTTAAAATATCTAAAGATTTTATATGTTTATTCTTTATAGCACCAAAGTCATTTAGTTAACTAAATAACTTTGGAACTGATGCAATAACTCATATGTATATCTTCTTAATACTATGAACTGTATGAGTTATTGCATCACATACTTTTAAAAGAATAAAATACATAACTTCTTTCGACTGTTTACAGTTTTTGATTATGACTATGATTTTATTATTATGCCTTTTGAAATCAGCATCTGATTAAACAACGGATTAAGTTACGTTGAGATTCTAACTTTTTCAGTTCTTCAGCTGTTAATGGCTTTTCTTTCTGCTTATTTTCCTTTTCCATTGATGAATCCCTCCTTCCTTTTTCTTAAACATTTAGACATCAAGATAAGAGCTAAACAAATGAGTTATTGAATCATTATTCCTTTTGAAAAATCAGCATCTGATCAAGCAACGGATTAAGTTACGTTGAGATTCTAACTTTTTCAATTCTTCAGCTGTCAACGGTTTTTCTTTCTGCTTATTTTCCTTCTCCATTAATGAATTCCTCCTTCTTTTGTTATTTAACATTTAAACATCAAGATAGGTACACATATGTAAAATTATATTCCTGATGTATGTCATCTCTCTTTTGGGTGGTAAAAGATTGTAGCTTACAAAATATGCCACTAACCCATCTATTTGTGACCACCATAATCTTGAAAAAGCTTCAACAATTTCAGGCGCAATATTAGGTTTTGTTTTATAAATAATCTCTTCTACGATCCCTAAACTGGTATTTGCATTTTCTTTCATTTTATCTCTAAGTAATTCGTTTTTTGATGCTTCAAGCCAAAATTCAAATTTAATTCTGGCAAAATTCAGATTATCCTCTGTCCACTCATTTACACTCTCATCCCAGACACAAAGTAATTTTTCGGTTAATGTCATATCTTCAGATATAACCTGACTTAATGTGTCTCCAAGAGAAGGGGAATTTATAAAGTCATTCCAGTGCTCTGCTAATTCAAAAAAAATCTCTTCTTTACTCTTAAAATAATTGTATACTAATCCTTTACTAATGCCCGCTTCCCTTGTAATATCATCTATTGATGTAGCATAATATCCTTTTTTGGAAAAAAGGCCTAAAGCGGTTTTTAGTATATCCATTTGGCGTTGTTTCTTTTTTTCTTCTGATATCTTAGGCACTATGAAACCTCCGCATATATTTCATAATTTTCTTTGCTAGTAAAAATCAATATGATAATCGATATAAAGACAATAACTCCACCCGAAATAAGATATAGGTTATTAATGTTAAATTTATCAAGCACTATTCCTGTTATCATATATGAAACTGGTTGAAGACCGGTAGAGCATAAAAATTGTATGCTCATTACCCTTCCAACAAGAAAATCTGGAGTAAGTTGTTGTATTGTAGTAATAAATAATACATTTATGACTCCCAAAAGTAGTCCGGCTATAAATACAGCACCCAGAATTACCGGTTTCGAAGAACTGAAACTGAAAACCCCCCATACAATACCGAGAATAAGTGAACATCCTAAAATCATACGAATTGATTGGGCATTTTGCCTTCGTTTCATATTTCCTATTAAAATGGCACTTATCAAAGAACCCAGCCCCGTCATAGATAATAACTTCGTATATCCATCCACTCCTTCGGGAAGATTGATCATAGCTATTACAGGGTAACCGACCTGTTGAGGACCGATAATGCATAAATTTAGGATTGCAGTAAAAATCAATAATAATATTAATATAGGAAGTTTGAATAAATGCTTAAAGGATCCCTGTGGCGATACTCCCTCTTCATCTATACTATCGCTTTTCTCTTTATTATCCTTGTATTTTACTTTAACAAAAAGAAACAATGCAGTGATACTAGCAATAGCCAGTATCGGATATGCTTTATCGCTTGTTTTTTCAACAATGATTCCAGCTACAAGAGGGCCTACCAGCGTAGAACCTTGGTTAATAAACTGCATAACTGAATTAGCTTTTTGTAAATACTCCCTATTTACTAACGCCGGGATTGCAGAATAGAGCGCTGGTAATAGGGCTGCACTTAATCCCCCAAACAAAATTGCAAAAATAAAAATAAAATTTGTATTAACAATATTTATTTGAGTCACAAGAAAAAGGGAAAACATCAAAACACCTAATAATCCGCTTCCAATAACAAGAGTTTTAAATATACCCATCTTATCTGTTAAAAACCCACTGACCGGTAATATAAAAATTCTTGGTATTACCATAGCGGTCATAACGGAACTTAACAATAATATGGAACCAGTACTCTTCATAATCAGGGACACTTGTAAAACACTGTATAATTGATTGATAAGAAATAAAATAATACATGCACTAAAAAAAAATATAGCATTAATAGATAGAAACTTTTCTTTTTTTTCCATAAACTAAATACCTTTCAAAATTAAAAACTGACTATTTAGTTTATTATACCTCAAATTTATTTTTTTACAAGTGTTTTTTTATATTATTTAAAATATTTATCAAAGAACGTCCTTTCCTAACTGTTTATACAAATGCTACATCCCATTTATTTCTTACCTCCAGCAAAGCATTTCCTCTGGTAAAATACTGTTCCCCCGAGGTTTCTGCCAATACATCGAATCGTCATAAGCTTTAGATCTATTTCCCCTCCTTAACAGAAAGTGGAGATTACCTTTCAATTCCCCTTAAAAAGAACGATGTATTGATTCCTTTATTATTATCTATTTCGTCAGAGTTGGCCATTCATGTTCCCCCTCTAATGGAATTTTTTTTCGATGTTACATTATTGTAAAAACTTAAGATATTCCTACACAATCATAAAAACAATCATTCGCACCATGCATTGCCTTTATGCTTTTTTAGATTTGAACTACCTGAGCTATAATTAGAAAGGAAAAAATCCATAAACACTTTTTCATAGTCATGCGTTCTCCTCCTGCATAAATCCCCTAGCATTCTTCCTTGTTATAAAAAGGCACAAGTGATCGCCATCTCACTTGTGCCTTTTTGAATAACAATCCAGAAACACACCGTTACCTGTTTCCCATTTGTAAATATCAGAATCCCTATTCTTCCCTATAGCTTTCTGAGGTATCACCAGCTTCCGACTCTTCCTGTTCCTTTTCCTCTGCCGGCTCTTCATTGGCGGACAGTGACTCCATTTCTTCAGAAGGCGGTTCCGCTGCACTGCTGCTTTCGGTTTCTGTCCCTCCTGTTTCTTCCTGCTCTTTTGACTCCCCCTGCTCTTCCCTATCCTGCGTTTCCGTTTCAGCCACTGTCTCTTCCGGTACCGTTTCTGTCCCCATCTCTTCCCCTATTTCCGATTCCCTTTCTTCTTCCTCCCGGTTCGACCCTTCGTCATTCGGGATAGCTACGTAGTCCTCATACCTTTTCGGTATATAAGCATTGACTGCCACCTGTGTAACAGGAGCAACATAGACTTCCGGATCATACAGGATATGCGCCCCTATGATCTGCCCATCCACAAAGCCGCATCCCACATCCCAGCCCACAAACGTGGCATTTGTCTTCCCGCAGGACAGCCTGTCATAGGTATGCGTGGAACTGTCATAGCCATGGAATCCATCGATTCCCGGGCCGTGGTGCTCGGTAAAGGATATCTGGCCATAATTATCATCCGCCCCGCAGCTGCTATGTTTACGGATTACATTCTGTTTGATTTTATGCACATTTCCATGGCAGCTGCACCAGGTATCGCCTTCACTCCAGAACCCTCCGTTTCCATGTACGGTTACCGTACAGGTGGCTTTCGAATAACATGCCGGGCCATGCTGGTGGTAGCGCTTTTTTGTATAGCACCCGCTTCCCTTCTCACTGTCACCGGTATGATAGTGGTAATCATAGCTTATCGTCCCGGGTACCTGCTCCACGCCTATAACCAGCTGCTGTTCTACCCGGAGGATGGCCTCATAAAATTCATGGAACGTGGCATCCTTCGTTATCGGTACGTTTTTTGCGAGCAATGCGGATGCCAACAGCTGTTTGCCATCACTCGCACGCTGAAAAACCGACTGCACATCCTGCTCCAGCTGGGAGAAGCCTGCCGAAGTATGGTTCTCCAGTTCTGCAATCCGGTTTAGCAGCTCTCCCTGATTACCCTCAACAGCCTGGTTCACGTTGCTGACTGAAGTAGATAAATCAGAAAAATGATTTTCAAACCGGCTTACCATTTCCTCCTTATTGCTGGCCACATTCTCCCCGATATTGGTTACTGTATTTGTAAGGCTTTGAAAATTCTGATCTACATGGCTGCTCAAATCCGCAAACCATTTCTGGATCCCTTCCGTTTGCGTCTGCAGGGTAAGGATCAGCTGATCCAGATTTCCGGTACTTGTCTCAGAAAAAGACGTATCCATCCGGGTAAGAGTGGCTAGCAGCTCCTGCTGTTTTTCATTTTCGGATGACTGCAGGGCCTCTATCATCTCTTTGATTTCTTCATGTGACCGGTTCATTACCGATTGGATTTCCGAAAGGTTCGTCTGGATTCCTGTAAACCGTGCGAGAATCTCTTCCATCCTGCTGGTATCCAACTCGTCCATATCCTGCAATACCCCTGCAATCTCCTCCTGGGTATGGGAAATATCGGTATGGGCCTTCTCCAGATTGGACAGCAGCTGATTCACCCCGGTATCTGTTTCCGCCAGCTGGGCCTCCAGGGTTTCAAAGGCTTCCTTTAACGCCGATGCGAAAGCAGAGTGCAGCGTATCAAGTACCAGCAACAGCTCTTCCTGGGATTCCTCCAGATTTATAAGCAGATCCTTGTTCTCCTGCTCCCCTGTTTTTCTCAGTTCTTCCAGAAGCTTTGTAATATCCTGGTTTACCGCAACAAGCTTCTCACGCACAGAAGTCTCCAGCTTATCGACTGTATTTTTGATGGATTCATACCGGTCTGCGCTGTTGGTGTCTGCGGTATGGATCCGTTCTGTCAGCTCTGTCTGCACCGTATCCATCTCATCCTGGATGCTCTCCAACTGCATCTGAATTTCACCATATACTTCCGTATTGGAATTCTGCGTACAGTCAAATTGATTTTCATAAGCTGTAAACTGCTCCTTCAGGCCATTGATTGTAAGCTGCAGGTCTGCCACATGTTCCTCCAGGCTGGCATAACCGCCATCTTGCACGGTAGTCAGGTGCAAAATTTCTTCTTTGTTTTCTGTTATACTCTGATCCATCTGTGTCAGATATTCGGAGATTGCAGTCAGATCCTGTTTCATCTCTTTAGTCCATGTGTTTTGCACAACCATTCCGGAACCGTCCCCCTGATCCGACGGGGAAAGAGCGGACTCCTTATGCGCAGAATAAAAATCTACCGTCCACTCCGCCAGTTCTCCTGCTTCTTTTTCGGCCAAAACCCCTGACTGAAGAAAAGCTTCGCGCAAAGCGGAGACACTTTCTTCCCCTGCCGTCCCATCCGGCAGTTTTCCCAGTACCTCACAGGCTATGTTCGCTATGGCCGGTATCCTGCCGTCGTCCCCGGACAGCCAGGGAATCCCCCCTGCCTCCAGCGCCTCCGCCATTTCGGCCTGCATATCCCCCCTTCCCTCCTGCATTTGGGAAACAGCTAATCCGGTTACTAAAACAGCTATAAAAACCACCAGCAGGACAATCCCCGCCAGAAGCTTCCTGTCCTTTTTACTCCATTCCTTCTTTTTCATTCTCTGCTCCTTTTCTGTAACGGTTAAGGCAGGCAACGGTACCCTTTTCTTACCTGACATGAAAAAAGAAGCATAAACCACAATGCTTCTTCCCTCTTCCTCCTCCTGTTCCGTGCCTTCCCGGTTATTCTCTTTTCTCTGCGCTGTCTTTTCTTCTCTTGTTCCCTTCCAGCATACGTCATCCTGGCATATCCCATATGGCACCGGGGAGGCAGATCCCACCCCACGCGTATTTGCCCAAAAAACAGACGGATCCGGTTCCCCCTTCTTTCCGGCAGCCTGTCAGCCTCTTCCTTCTATGGAGTCCGTCCCCGGCGGAGGCCTGCAGCGTATGGTATAAAGCAGGCTGCTCCGCCCTCCATTCTCCCGCCAGCGTTGTTCTTTCCTTAGAAGCCCTGCCTGCACCAGATCCGCAATAGCACGCTCCACCGTCCGGCGGGAGAGGTTCAGCTCCCGTGCGATGGTGCCAATCGACGGAAAACATTTCCCCTCCGCATCCGCCCGGTCCTGCAGATACATATAGACGGCTTTCGCCCGGTGGGGAAGGTTTTCCCGGTAAATGTATTTAAAATATCCCATTTTTAACCTCCTGTTAATCCGTCCGCAGCGGCGGTTTTCCAGCCCGTTCCACAGGCCTCCTGGGAACCCGGGAAGGATCCCGCCGTATTCTGTACGGCGTTTCATCTGCCGGTGAAACGGGCTGCCGCCACTCGGGGAGATCCTCCTCTTCCTCCCCGCTCTGTCTGGCGATTTCCTGCTCCAGTTCATACCGGTCTGCATAAACCACCTTCCGAACTGCACGCTCTTCCTCTATAAACTCTTTATCCAGGCAAATCCCCCAGTGTAAAAACAGCGGCAGCTTTGTCCGCATGGGGTTGCAGCCTGTCTTTGCCAGGATAAACTGCCCTTTGGGAAGTGTTTTCAGCTCATCCGGCGTCATCAGCGGCCGCTGGATCATCTGCAGGCTCTGGCTGGGATCATTCTTTCCCCTGGATATGGATCCGCTCATCACCGTCTGGTTTCCCAGCGCTTTGGACAGGATCTCTGCACTTTCCGAATTCGGCGCAAAACCGCCGAACAGGATGTCCTGGCAATTGTCGATGATAATTGCGGCCCCCTCCTTCCCGTAATTCCGTTCCAATTGTGCAAAGCTCTGGATGATCGGCACCATGGAAATCCGGCGGGAACGTCCGGCGGAAAACATCATTTCCATGGACTGGATTTTGGGTATGGTCCCGATCTCATCAGCAAACACCATCACCCGGTTGGGAAGCTTCCCGCCGTGTTCATCGGCGATGGTCAGCATCTCCCGGTAGAGCTGCTGCAGGAACAGGCTCACCATGAAATACTTGGTGTTGTCCTCTTCCGGAAGTACAAGAAAGATGGCAGACTTCTCGTTACAGAAAGTTTCCGTGTCCAGGGAGCCGTCAAAACAGAGGATCTGTTCCAGTTCGGAATCCAGGAAGGCGTTTAAGCGGGACATGGCGGTGGTCAGGACGGAGGCCATGGCCTGATCGGCTGAGTTTAAGGCAGCGCCCGCAAACCAACGGGCCTTATGCTCCGGGGGCAGCTTGTCCATCAGGAGCTGGAACTGGCTTTTATTCTTAACCGGGGACGGGGCCAGCAAATCCTGGATCATCTTGAACACCGAAACGATATGGCGCTTCGGGGGAGGGCAGTACTGGGCAATGAGCAGGATCACACTGGCAAGCAGCCCTTCCGCCGCATCATAGAAAAAAGCGTTCTGCCCATAGCTGCCGGCATCCTCCCCGTTGGAGCAGATGATGGTTTTTGCTGTGATTTTGGCATACTTTTCCGCTTTGGCTTTGTAAGCCAGGTTCTCCGGATGGGCCAGCCAGGCATCCATGTACCGGTTGACCAGCATCAGGATGTTGTCCCCATCCGAGCGGGTGGGGTTTCTCAAATCCAGGATAGAAATCCGGTAGCCGTAATAGTCTTTTGCAATCCCGGCATAGCTGCGGAACAGATCTCCTTTGGTGTCGGTGGTGAGGAAA
The DNA here is from genome assembly GCF_003478085.1 of Eisenbergiella sp. OF01-20. Taxonomy (NCBI): domain Bacteria; kingdom Bacillati; phylum Bacillota; class Clostridia; order Lachnospirales; family Lachnospiraceae; genus Eisenbergiella; species Eisenbergiella sp. OF01-20. The sequence goes on from NZ_QUES01000019.1 coordinate 90,258, forward strand.
CTCATGCCGGAGGCACAGGCATATTCGATGTTGGGGTATAAAAAGAAGGCGGTTTTCCCTACGCCTGCGGCTCCAATCATCAGGCAGTGGATGTCGCCGCTGTCTACCAGGGCGGTTAAGGAACCGCCCTTTTTCCGGTACCCAACTACCAGGCCCTGGGTGGAAGGCAGGTTTTCTCCACGCCTCCACCGTTTTGGATCGTAGGGGACATGGGAATAGGTCTGTTGAATCTCCTTTTCGGAAGCAAAGCGTGCCGTACCGTACTGGCCGTCCCCTACGATCCGGGATTTGATACCATCCAGTGTGTAATAGTGGGCCAGCATGGATAATCCGCCGATGACAGCGAACATCCCCAGGCCGCATACCAGGAGCAGTACAATTTGTGGTGTCTGCATGGATTCCTCCTTTATAAAGTAAATTTATTGTGCTTGAAACAAAGATGGTAAGACTTATCCATTCCCCAACAGGAAAAGAAAACATAAAAAAAAGCAGCAAATCTTTAGGAAAGACTTACTGCTTGATGGGCCGCAAACGATGAAAGACGAATATTCAATTATAAAAGTAAAGAGGGAATTGGCAATCCTGCTCTCTCTCTTCAACAAATGAGAAGTTGCACGTTGGCAATGAGCCATGCAAAAAAGGATGAAAGCGAATTTGCGTTGTGCTCGCACATAAGCAAATTTGATTTTGACCTTTTTTATAGGGCGAAGCCTGTGACCGAGATGGAGCGTCAGCGAAATCGAGGTGCATGGCGGACTAATCGGAAAACCGGAATTCGTTGTTTAGTTATAAAACATTTAAAGCAAAAGTAAAAACAACATACCAATGGCTACGAACCCCTCACATATACAAACAATAGTATAATTTCTTTTGCTCATCTTGCCTTTTTTATACTCATCATTACATAGGTATATTGTCAACAGTGAAAATACTATACACATAATTTCAAAATATAACATACCGCAATCCTCTCCCAAAAATTCCAATTTTGCACCCAGTTCAGCTCTTCCGAAATACCAGAAGTTATCAATCCCAAACTATACAAAATGGATGCCCAGCAGGGTCAATCATAGTAATCCACTCACCATCACCATACTGCTGGATTTATCCTTTTGACACAACAAAAGGTATCTCCTGCCGTTTTCAACCGAATTTTTACCTGTCCTAATTATAGCACCCAGTCCCTCACTCTTCTACAATAATTCGGAATAGTCGAAATTTTTCTCCTTCCATTTTATTAACAAATAGCCAGTATATTTTGAAAGCTATCTTTTCCAGATACTCCTTTTATCCCATACTCTGCATGACCGAATTCCTTATACGGAGCAGTTCTGCTTGTTTATGCCAGCCAAGTTCTGCCTTCACCTGTAACCGTACACAGTCAAGTGCAAGCTGCCTGTATGATTCTACCAACTGCGGATGTCCCTGGTTCCCTATCTCTCCCATTTTGTCCGCTTGCTGTTTAATTGCCCCCAGCTGTTTCCGTATCTCTTTCTTTTTATCCTCCCAGCTGCCACGGTTCTGGTGGGGAAGGTACTTTTTTTGCAGCTCTGTCAGCCACTGTCCGTTATCAGGCGCAGATAATCCTGCAAGAAGAAATTCCTTCTGAGCCAAGGCAAGACATTGGAGTACCATTTCCTGACACCATCCGGTTACCTCCTCCCGTAAGTCAGAAGCAGGCAGCTTCAAGCCCGCTGTCAACCACGCCGCCTTCCATCCCCTATCCAGCAGACTTTGGACACTGGCTTGCCCATTTCTTTCTTCCCTCTGTGAAAGGTTCTTGAAAAATGCAGCGCATAAAAGAAGCTGTGAGTGTTCCTCCGCTGGAAGGGCCTCCCTTCCCCGGGCTGCCTTTAGCTCTTCATTCCAATCCTTATGCTGAGGCTTAAGGGAAAACACCTCTGCATAACTCTGTCCCCGAAGGATTTCTTCCAGACGGCCTGTTGCCTCGATACCGGCAGCATCATGATCCAGACACAGGCAGACATTTTGGATATCCGGATGTTCCTTCAGCATCTGAAGCAGTGCATGTTCTGCTACTCCGCAGAGACACACATAGCTGTGCTGCTGCCAGTTTTTCGGATATAAGGTAAGGAAAGAAAGCATGTCTATAGGTGCCTCAAAAACATATATCGTATCGCTCTGCCCTGTGAAATGAAAACTGTACCGGGGATCACATCCTTCTACGTTCCCCTTATAAGCGGCGCCTTTCGTACAGGTACCCCTTTTATGGGCATGCCGGGCTGTCCCGTTACTGTCAAAGCCCACAAATACCGCATTATGATATTTGGCATCTTCATATAGCATCCCCGTTTCAACAAAGGCAGACACGATTCCCCTATCAAGGCAGCGGGTTTTTGTCAGGTAGGCAGACACACGGTGCATATCCTCGCTCTTTTCAGGAAGCTGAAATGGTTTGGGTGTCTCCTGCTTACTCTGCCGATAGGTTTGATAAGCCTGCCCCTGTTCCCCATCCAGAAGCATGGTTACCGCATCCGGGTATTCCAGGTTATAGAACCTGCGGACAAAGCTGACTGCCTGCCCTCCCTCATTGTCAGCATGGTCGTACCACTCATTACCGCGTATGGTGATACTCCTGTCACTGGCCAGACGTTTCTCCCTGCCGGAGGAAAACAGCTTTTCACCGTGTTTCGTAAGGAAATCCACTAAATCTACGTGATTCGCCCGTTCTTTCTGCTCTTCTGTAAAATAGATATAAGACAATGCAGTCCCTCCCTTCAATAGTTCTGCTGCTGATTTAACGGTTCCCTGTCATCTTTTTTATGTCCCTGTGCCTGCTTTTTCTCCGCCAGTTTACGGCGGCGTTTCCTGTCAATGGCAAATTGGCTGCTGTCTGATACTTTCGCAAAGTTATTCCGGAACAGATTTTCCAGCTGGTGCAACAGTCGGGTTGCTGCCAGAAAAGCGGAAGGATCGCGGAAAGAATCCATATGATCCAGGAAAAACCGGGCATAAATATTTCCCTGGGCGGCAGACGACTGTAGAAAGAACTCCGCTTTTTCCTTATCCCGGGGAATCTCATGGCCACACAGATACAGCTTGCCCAGGACATACTGTGCATACTGGTTATTCTGATCTGCTGCATCTGTCAGCCAGCGGATTGCCATCTCTACATCCTTAGGCTGATACTCACCGGAAAGATAAAGTTTTCCCAGCAGATACTGGGCGGACGCATTTTCCTGGTTCGCCGCAGACGTGAACAGTTCTACCGCCCGGGCATTATCCTGCGGCATCTCTTCCCCTGCTAGATATAACTTTCCAAGTGTATATTGGGCATACTGGTTCCCCAAATCCGCAGACAAGGTCAACCATTGGATGGCTTTTTCCGCATCTTTCGGTATTTCCTCCCCAAATAAAAATATCCTGCCTAGCTGGTATGCGGCATACTCATTATTTTGTTCTGCTGCTTGTGTAAATAACTTCACAGCCTTCGGAATATCCTTCGGTACATACGTTCCTTCCAGGTAAATTTTGCCCAGCATATAACGGGCGGATGCACTTTCTCCTTCCGCTGCCTTTTCTATCCAGGCAACTGCTTGTTCCGTGCTTCCAGTTCCGTTCTCAAGCCACAGCTTTCCCAAAGCGACCTGGGCATCCTTATTTCCAAGCTTTGCGGCATGCTCCCAAAAGACTGCCGCCTGTTCCTCATCTTTAGGGGTACCGGTTCCTGAATAAAGCATCTGTCCAATCCGGTACTGCAGTTTCTCATCATGGCTCTCTTCTTCCAAATAACGAAAGCCGGCAAATGCTTTCTGAAAATGCCTATTAGCATGTTCCTCCTCCTTATCCGTTCCGATTCCATCCCGGTGCATTTTGGCGGCTTCGTAATCCGCATAAGGGTTTCCCTGACTCGCCGAACTGGTATAAAGCGTAAATGCCTGTTCCAAGTTTTTTCCTACACCCTGTCCACGGGAATACAATCCTGCCAGGGAATACTGGGCGTACTTTTGTCCCGCTTCTACTGCTTTTTCAAACCACAGAGCTGCTTTTGTATAATCCTGATCGGTACCAAGTCCGGCTGCATACAGCTTACCAATGCGGTACTGGAGGTAAGGACGCTGCTTATCCTTTGCAGACCGTTCCGCTGCATGAAAAGCGCGCAGTGCTTTTGTATACCACTCCCGGGCAAGCCCCGGATCCCTTTCCCGGCCAAGGCCATCCGCATACATGCGTCCCAGATCATTCATAGCCAGCGCATTTCCAGATTTTGCTTCCTGCAGAAACAAGCGGAAGGCTTCCGCGAAATCTTGCTTCACTGCCTCCTCTCCATAAAGGTACTGCCGCGCCAGTTTATACTCCTGACTCCATGTAACCCGTACTTCCTGGTCAGGCACTTCGTTTTCATCTGGCTGGTTTTCTTCTACCTGCCATTCTACCGGTGACTGTGCCGGACTTTCTTCCAACTCCCGCCTGTCCTCCTCAAATGTAATATGGTGACTGCCAAGCTTCAGTGCTTCGGCAATCACCATGTTCTTAATCGATTTAAAATGTGGCTGTTGGGATAAAGGAGGGAGAGGAGCACCTTCCTTTTGATAGGTCTGCCGGATTTCCCTCTGCCAGTTGCCCCAGGCCTGATAAAGGGCATCGACCCTGCTGTCTTTTGCCAGCTCATCCACAATCTGGTCAACAAGGTTCTTTACATCCTTTTTTAAATATCCATACACTTTTTTACCCTTGGTATTCTGCAGCCGTTCAGACAGATACACGATATGATTTTCGATTCCCGGGCTGGCCATTGTCCCGGAACGCAGTGCTTCCATCCTTACCCGGAACGCTTCCTCTGCTCCCTCCTTTAATTCTGCACGGGCCTGATTCTGCTTCTCATAAAGGTTCGCAAAGTCCTGCCGGAAAATAGCATGGGCCAATTCTGACCGCATGGCTTCAATGGCTTTCTGTGTCAAATAGCCATCATTATCTTTAGCAGAATAGATCATCAAATGGACATGGGGATGATGGCCTTCATTATGATACGCCGCATACCAGCGCAGATTTTCACTGTCAATCTTCATATATTTACAAAGCATCGCCCGTTTGGAACGAAGCAGTTCCCGCCACTGCTCCCCACTGTCATAGCCCAGGCGCGATGCATCTTCCCTGCGCAGGGATATCACATGGGTCCATACCGGGCCTTTGTGTCTTATCACTTCCTCCTGTACTTTCGCAAGCACTACCGGCTGTCCTGCATCCGTAAACAAACCATGCTGTCCCATCCGTTCCACACGGGGACGGTTTGCGATGTAGTCCACGTAATTTTCTTTTTTCCCAACCATATCTATATTTTGTTCCAAGATACAGGAAATCAACTCGGAGGCATTTCCCATAGTAGGTTTCCAGCAATAGTCTTCATACTCTAACAATTCTTTGCCATTGGGCACATCACGAAGCAGCTGTTGTATTAGCCTTTTCTGATTCTCTGTTGCAGACAGACGGCGTTTGCTTTCATCTATCTTTTCTACGCCTTCCCGGGTACTAATGTAGCGGACATAGTTTTCCAGATGGGCTGGTGGGGTATCCTTCATGTAGCTGGATGTGAAAATGATTTTAGCCATCAGATACTCCCTTCAAAAAAGAAAAGCACCAACCATTTCTGATTGGTGCTAAAGACTTAACTATACCTAAAATAAATGGTTTTTATTTCGTAATTTTTTAAACTATTAATTCATACTGTCGATTACTCTCATCATATATTACTTGGTGATAAAAACTTTAACTTCTCGGTCCTAAAAAACGATCACCATTGAGATGAATCATATGATCAGGTACTTCGGCAACCCAAACTTCCGTATCCCATGCAATCTCCATTATCTTTTCCTTATATTTTCTCATTGATTGAAAAGCCGTAACAAAAATCAAACCTGAAATACTATTTTCACATGACTTCTTTAATTTATATACTCTTTCAGCCGACATTGGGCCAACAGAAGTAACTGCCTCGATAAAATATACCCAATTTTTTTCCTCAACATATAAAACGACATCTGGTAGTGCAGCATTATCAAATACTTCAATACCCAGCTCTTCTATCTTTGGCTTATTAATATACAAATATCTATCTGCTGTATCGCCCACATATAACAATATAGCACCTTTAGCAAACCTTGTAGAGAATTCCTCTAAAACTGCTTTCTGTAATTTATTATGAGGTGATCGTTTAAATTCAATTTCAATACCATTAATTATAGAACTAGATTTATCAATCACTTTCTTCTGTTCGTAAATTTCTTCCAATGTTTGGTGGGTTTCCTGAAAATGCTTTAATTCATCCTCCCATTGTTCCGTTTTAAATAACTTCAGTAGTTTTGCAGTCTCTTTTGTTAAACGATAAGTTGTTAATGGACTATTCGTTATTGCACCGTTATTTTCTAAAATTGCTGCATCACATAAGGGTTTTAATGAATCTTTCCTAAATGTTTCTCTAGTATTTTCTTTATAAGTTCTCTTATAATTAGTATTAATAAACTCTATAATATCATGTGGCCTCATATATGCTTCAGTAACATTTTTCCACTTGTCTGTTTCCTTTAATCCTGCAAGAGCAAGCATTGTCAATGCTGTTCTTTCATTTTGTTGTTTTTTCGGAACCTTAATTTGTTGCAATATCTCTTTCATTTCTCCTATCTTTACCATAAATAATCCCCTTTATAATATTATCAAAATTTATTGTTTCATCCTGTTGTTGAATCTTCTGGCCAATTTCCCGAATCTTTACAATATCCGGAATTGGCATTGTATTTATTTCCGTTGCATTAACCTGTGTACTTCCATTTAATATACGATAATACTTATCCCAAATCTGAGAAGAAAACAAAGCCCAAATGCCAAACAACTCATCTTTAGTAATTTGCCCACTTGTTTTATCCAAGTAGTTTACATGATTTTCTACCGCTATGATTTTCGTTGAAATATTGTCTACTAATAATAAAGCTGGCTGTAATCTACGAGTTTCTTCTTTTGTAGTAAACCGTTTTATTAAAAGCATGTCCTTATATTCCATAAAAAGACTTTTCTTATTACTCATCTTCATATATTGGCCCTTTGACACGTTTACCGGAAATTTAACGAATCCTTTGTATAAATGAAATGGACGTATTAATGGAACACAATTATTTTCTTTATGTAACTTGATATCCTCTTTATTCCGAAACTCAACCACTTGCCCAGTTTTAAAAACATATCCCTCCGTCTGCAGGGTACTTTTAAAATTTGCCATAATGGTAAGAATATCAATATCTTCATCGCAAACAGGTAATAGAACATAATGATTTTCACCACCTGTAATACACATTTTGCTTTTTACAAATAGTTTAGTAATCTTATGAAAATCATTTGTACCATTACTTGTAGTAATACTAATCCTAGGTGTCTGATTACTTGATTTCATTCCAAATATTATCATAGTCTCTTGTAAAACAGACTCTGCGTCAAAGACTTTATCCCTGGACACGAAAAGGTGTAAACTTTTCAAACAAATATTTCCTAAAAAATACTCTCTAAAATATTTAAAATACAGGCCTGATGTCCAAGATCTTGGAACAATAAATATAAATTGGCCATTCTTTTTTAAAAGATGAGAACTCATAGCCATACATAAGTAATAGATATTAGGCTGCCCATACACTATATCTTCCATAGCTTTTGCTTCTGCGTCTTCTTTACCTATCTTTTTATACGGTGGATTACTTATCACTATATCAAAATTGCCCACATATGCTTTCTGTTTCCATAATTCTCTATTTTCTAATATAAAATTCTTTTTTATTACTCGGAAAATTAAATTAATATTTTTCGTTGCACACTGTTGTTGCATTATCTGTAAATTTTCGTCTAAAACTGCAATTACTCTTTTATCATTTTCATATAAAGTAAGTTCTATATTTTTAATTTTTTTACTTCTTAACAATTTTTCCAACACAGCAGCTGACAATATCCCTGTTCCCGCACCTACATCAAGTATCTTCAACCTTGTATCAGTTTCTACCTTTGAAGCCATGTATTGTGCTGTTTGAATAGATGTAAAAAATTGTCCAATTTCTTTTCTTTCTTCCTTTGGAAACCCCTCTATATATTTTTGAGTATTATTAATAATTTCTTGTAACAAAATTTATCCTCGCTTCTCGAATTTTGATGTAATTATTCTAATTTTCGAACATAATTGCCTTTACTAATAGCTACACAAAATTTTTACAACTTCTTCATTTTCTATAAACCATTTAGTATAATATCTTTTGATAAAAATACTTATATTCTTTATCACTAATTACTTTTCTAGTAGAAGGTGTAATCCCGTTCCCATATATTAGCATAAAATAATCCCAATCACTATCTCATTATTGAAAATAATTATACAACGAAATGCTCTTAAGAGCAATTTTTATATGTGTAATCTATGCTGAATCACTCTCTAATACTCATGGTATTTTCTCGCTTTTGATATTTATAAGCTTCTTCAAAATCGACTGTTCCATTAATATGCCTGACCTCATCTACACACTTAACATGGAGTTTTTGTAAATCATTCTCACCTACCTCATGAGTATAAGCAATCACATGACTCAGCTTGGATAATTCTACAGCCACCTTAAAATCCATTCTCGCTATCCGATTTTCCGAATCATGTACCGTACCTGATATAACAGAACCAAGAGACTGCAACAGATAGTCTTCAGCCCTCCTGGCTGTGAGATAACCCATATAAAATTTTAAGGCTTCCGTAACAAATTCATTCCGCGAACGGACATTGGCTTCTTCTAACATTCCATCCACGCGCTCCAGGATATCCTTATTTATATAAAACCCCCGCCGCACTTTTTCCGTTTCTTTTGCCATTTTATCCCCTCTTTTTCACTCCTGGATGCTCCATATTCAATTACTATACCCTGAAATAGCTTGTTATCTAGCTACTTTTAAATAATAGCATAACTAATCCCCCTATCTGTAAATATGTTATTCAAACCATCTTTCCCGCACGGCTTTGCCGGGCGGTGTTTCCCGGGGTTAGGCTGCCAAAGCAGCATAACCCCTTTAACCTGCACACTTTTCGACCCATGCATTTTCTCCGGAACTGGACAATCCTCAGTTTTCCGACTTTTCATAAGACCTCTATATTTGCCCAAAGCGGCGGGAAGAAGCATATGGCAAATACAGCGCCATCCTGTCTTTGAAAAGTCCTCACAGGGCTGACACAGGCATCACATCCGGTTTATTCTGCCTGTTACCTGTCTTCTGTATCCCTTTTCCTGTTTACTGCCTCATCTGCAGGGTTTCCTCCGTTTTGTTCCTTTTCTCCCCCCACTCCACAAAGCCCCAAACAGGGCCGACATTCCCGCTGGTGGTTACATCTCCACCCTGTCCCTAAAAACCGGACACAAGGGTTTACAGGGGGCAACAAAGGCGGGAGAATCGTTTCCCCCGCCCGTCATATTTTCCGTACTTTGTCAAATCCCAATTTCTGCCCCTATTCTCCTTCGGAAAGGTTTTTGTTTTAGTCATGTTTCCGCTGACTGAAAATCTTCTATCACCGGAACGGCCGGCTTTCTCAGCCTGTCCTTTCCCAAAGCATCCCTCGCAACCTTATCATCAATATATTCCCGGGTTGTCTGCGGGACATATTTCTCATAAAGCTTCTGGATCGTTTCGGTTAATTCGGTCTGTAGATTCGCGTCTTTTTTCCCCATATGGAAGGTCAACGCATCGATCTTATCTGTATTAAATGTTACATTCAGTGTTGTGTTTTTCATTTCCGGCTCCTCCTTACCGCTTCATCTGCTGTGTCCTTGCCAGGTAAATTTCTTCCGTATCTGCCACCCATTTTTCATAAAGTTCGTCGGTACACTGGCCGGTAAGCACGGAAGAAAATGCCTCCAGCCTGGAGGGGCTAACTCCCACCAGGGACACTTCCAGCCCATTTAAGCCCATATAAACCTGGCACACTTCGGCATCCAGTATATCGGCCCATTCTGTTTTTCCGGCCTCAGTAAGGATGTCGATACATAGCTCTGGGATGACCGGTGTATCCTTATGGTATTCCTCCTCATGGGTGAGGCTAACCTCAAGGAAGGGAGACTGTATCAGGTCACGCAGCCTCTGGTACGGAACGGGTGCAGGCACTCCTTCCGGTTCCCGCTGTGCCACCCCTCTGTCTTTATCCGCCCCTATTTTAAGCTGGATACTGCTGGCAGCTGCCACATTCTTTTGCGTATCTTCCACATAATACTCCTGCAGATTATAGCCAGCCTCCCCGATTTCCTCATTTGACATACCCAGCACATCATGAAAACACCAATAAAGGCTTTGTCCGCTTTCCAGCCGGCTGAGATATTTCAATGCCTTGCCCAGCTGCTGTTTTGTTCTTTTTTCTGCCATCTTATCACCTCAAACATTCTACTTTATGATAAATAAATCCTATTGTAGGAGCCTTCCCATCCCATAATAGTGTGCCTTCCAATAGCTGGAATTAAAGTCTGCATAACCGATGGGAGATCCGCAATGCAGCATTTTCCCATTCCCTACATAAATCCCCACATGGCTTACCGGATTCGAAGTCGCATAGGTACGGGTGAAAAAGATTAAGTCCCCAGGCTTTGCCTCCTCCCGGCTTATCGTTGCACACTGGTTATAAATCCCCTGCGCTGTAGTCCGGGGCAGGGAATAAACACCGGATTTTGTATAAACCCAGCAGATAAATCCGCTGCAGTCAAATCCTGTCCCAGGGGAGGAGCCTCCCATAAGATAGGGATATCCGATATATTTTGTCGCTTCCGCCATCAAATCAGAAAAGCTGCCTTCTCCCAGGCCTGTCCCTGGCGGCAGGCTGTCCCCTCTATCCGGCTGGCTGCCGGCTCCCTGTATGGCGATCTGGTAAATCCGCTGGGCATTTATCCTGTTTTCTTCGGTTACTGCCCTTCCCAAAAGGATTTCCAGATTACTATATATGGTATCCAGGGAGGAAAGTGGAACCACCTCTGTATAAACATTCCCTTCCTCATCCTCCCTTTCTTCATACGATACAAAACAGTCTGCAAAACCCCGGTAATCCTCTTTCCCCATTCCCGGCTGATCCGCACCAAAAAACAGCGCATAAAAAATAGCCTTTATCCGGTACCCATCCACGTCCCCTCCCCCCGGGTATTCCCTCATTCCCTCAAATACCCTGTCCAGATCGGAAAAACTCCCCCTCATCTGCCGGATATAGCCCCGATAATCCGCCGGAAGCCGGGAGGATAAAAATCCCCCCTGAAAGGCCAGCTCCACCGCCGAGCGATTATGGGTAGCCGTGCCGGAAAGCAGACATAAGATGACTGCAACTACCAGCAGGAACGGGAGCAGGACAGCCGCCAGGATGGATGCGGCGGCTGTCCGCCCTCTTTCATCCGTCCCTGCAAGCAGGGCAGCTTTTGCCGCAAGCACAGCTGCCGGCACTGCCATAGGCATTTCCTCCTTTCAGGCAGGGCAGGGATCGGCATGTCCAAAGTCCGCCTTATCTCTGCTCTGTTTCTGTCAATTTTGTTCTGGTAACCTGTAATGTATGGGCATCAATTGTGATAACCGCCCGGTTTTGTTTCTTTGCCAAAAGGAGCATCTGTCCGGTTTTGCCGCGCCAGGTACCGTCCCACACAGCCAGGACATGCCCGCTTTTGCCAATGGCATATTGGGTATGTTTTTTGAAACAGTCCCTGGTATAGGAAGTCTGGAGCTGGGTCAGCTTATCACAGCCGGCCAGGATATCATAATAGGTTTCCCGCAGTTCTACCGCCCAACGTACCGCCTGTTCCTCATAAGGCACTGCACACTCCAGGCTGATCTGCCGGTACTTTTTCCGTAATTCCAGGATCAGGCCTGCACAGATGAAATCATAGCCGGGAGTCATACCCGTGATAAAATGGGTTACTTTTTCTTTTGTTATTAAATTCTTAATCTCTTCCTTCAGTAAATCGGATATTGTATTCTGCACTTCCCCTTCCGGCCAAGCGGATAAACACATGGGACGGCTCCCGGCAAAACAACACGTCATTTTTAGCATCCTTTTTCTCTCCCTTTCCTCTGTTGATGTTATCAATTATACTCGATAGAGGATATTTATCAACCGGTATCCCTAATGTTTATCTGCAATCGTATGGGGTAAACTATTGCTATCAAGGATACAAGGCGGTGATGAATTGGAGAAAAAGAAAACAGTGGATGTTGAAATAGGCCAGAGAATCCGGAGGAGCCGGGAGGCGCTGGGATATTCCCGGGAAACCCTTTCCGATAAAGCGGAGCTGTCCAACTCCTTCCTAAGTGCAATTGAGCTGGGGACGGGAAGCTGTACAGCGGAATACCTGCAAAGGCTCTGCCGGGCCTTAGGCGTATCCGCCGACTATATCCTTTTTGGGATGGAACGGCAGGGTGACCTGACGCCGATCCATGCCATGCTGTCCGGGCTGGATCCCCAATATCTCCCCTTGGTGAAACAGCTGCTGAGTGTTTATGTCCAATCAATATCGCTGTCGAAGGAATAACCAGCGTCTGCCCAAAGAGGCTGTTATCTTTGCAGTCCCCATCCATGGCTGTCGGACGGGGACTGCCCGTTTCCGATTTCCTGCCGGACAGCACGGTCATAGGATTCATTTATGGCATTTTCCAGGATTTGTGTCGGGAAGCCGGCTTCCTCGTAACCCTCCCAGATGGTATCCGCATAATCATCGGCAGGGATCCCGTATGCATAGCCGGGATTCATCCGGTACACCATGGCGGACACCATCTCCCCTTCGAATGCGACTTCCTCCCAATGCTTGCCGTATAAACGGGGATATCCCTCATAGCGGTCAAGCGCCCTCTCATTCCCACGGTCAATTTTCCAGAGAAGCACAGGGACCACTCCTCCTTTCTTCGGTTCTATTGTAGCAACGGCATTATGCCGCCTTCCCCGGAACACTAATTCATAATCCCGCAGTTCCGTTTTTCCTATTACTCCGGCACCGGGACACCGGATTGCCATCTGTGACAGGTTCAGGTTGCTTCCGTAGGCAAGATAAAGAATTTTTTTGTTCATCGTTCTCCCTTTCCCCTACTTATAGGTGCATAATAAAAGCCGGAGGTTCCTGTTGTTCCCCGGCCTGCTGTCCGTCGCTGTGTGGTTTGTCTCTGTACTGTGCTTCTTCCCTTTTCCGCCGCAGCCGTTCCTTCTGGGCTTCCGCCTGCGCCGGATCCTTCCATGCAATGCAGCCTTCCAGATTGGCCAGCAGGTGATGCCTGGCTGTGGCAAACTCATCCCCGATTAAACCAAGCCGCAGCAGCCATGTACGGAACGTATACTTTTCATTTGTCGTCTGGGTTTTCCGTCTGCTTGCACAGTTCTGGTTTAACGCCTGTGCGCTGATGGCAAGGCAGAACTGGATATACGCTTTGATTTTACCTGCATGCAGGGTTCCGTTGAACAGGCGGAACTCCACCGTACCTTTCTGGAATACGGAATGCAGGTTCAGACAGTGGTAACGGCTGTCATGATAATGCTCGGAGGTCCCATGGATATAGTCTCTTTGCTGTTCATACCAGATTGTTTTGAAGCTTTCCGTTGTTTTCGGTTTCCTGCTGTTTAATTCCTCTAAGAATCCGTTATCTACCTTTCTGCAATAGCGCAGTTCCCTGTCCACGTCTACCTGCAGCGCTTTATAAATCAGGTCTTCCTTGGATGCCATAATGTTAGTGATATTGCGCAGCGCCCTGGCATCAAAGGGCAGGGCATTGATGTGCACATGGATGCCGCAGCTGGTATTCACAAAAGCCCCGGCTGTTTTCAGCCTGCGGATTAATTCCTGGATGGGGACGATATCCTCATACCGGCAGATAGGGCTTACCATCTCTGTTTTATATTCTTCGCCGGCTGAGACTTTCTGCCTTCCTTCCCTGCGCTGTGGATCAATACTGCCATCCCGCATAAATTTCCACTGGCGTCCCTGTCCGTCCAGGGCTGTATATATGCCGTAAAAGGAACCTGTATAGCGGGAAGACGTACCAAAATATTCGGCTGCCACCTCTGCGGCACGCTGCCGGGTGATGCCTGTCATTTCAATCTCAATCCCAAACATCTGCCCCTTCAGATCCATTTTTCCCCTTTCCTTTCCTCATACCGGTACGCCAGATTTTCTTTCTCTTTTGGACCATTTCCTGCCTCCCTCTATCTCCCGCCTGCTTTCCCGAACAGACGGGCTTTATAATCCGGGGCGTTGACCATCAGGTTATACCTCTCATTTCCGCATTTATACAGGCACACCCCCCGCTGTGGATAACGGATCAGGTTGTATTCGGATTCCTCCAGCTGCAGCGTATCGGTATAAAATCGGGCATCGATGCTGCCGGCGTTAAACAGGAACTGGTGCGTGGGGATGGAGAACAAAGGCTTGGTGTACTCCCGGACACCATCTAAATTGAAATCCTCCAGGTTCTGGCTGGCGATTATCACAGCAGAATCCTTTTTGCGTACCCGCTTCATAAAGTTCCGGACGTATTCTACAGCAGTCAGGTTGGATAAAAACAGGTAAAACTCATCGAGGCTGGCAGCTGTATTTCCTTCTGTCAATAATTCATTGCTCATGAAGGAAAGCACATTGAACAGCAGTGCATTTTTCAAGCTCCGGCTGGCCTGCAGCAGGCCTTTTACCCCGAAGGCCACAAAGCTGGAATCTGTGATATTGGTATGCCCGTTGAAAAACTTGCTCTCCGCCCCCACACACATGGAATGCAGCCCCAGAAGGATACCCTGGAGCATTTCAGCCGTATAAAGCTGCCGGCTATTTTCATTAAAATCCTTGAATTCTGATTCGATGAAATGGTACAGGTCGGACAGGATCGGATACTCCTGGGGTCCTAAGCGGCTGAAATCACTCTGATCCCGGATTTCCCATTTGGCATACAGCTTCTGGAGCATGATCTCAATCACATCAATCTCCCGATCCGTAAAGTCTTTATAGGTCCGGAAGAAGTCTTTTAAAAAGCTGATATGCTGGGAAAGGCGGGAACGGATCCGGAAGGTCTGCGGCGCATCCATGTCCTCCGGGCTGCCAGTATCATCCCAGGTTTTTGGCTCCAACGGGTTGATAATAAATTGACCGCCCATCAGATCAATAAAACAGCCGCCCAGGTTATTGGCCAGATCCTCATACTCCATTTCCGGATCCAGCGCGCAAACACGCATGCCTGCTTCCCGCAGATTGGTCAGGATCAGTTTGAGCAGGTAACTCTTTCCTTGTCCGCTGTTGCCTAATATCAGGATATTGGCATTGGTTTTATCCTCCGCACGGCGGTTGAAGTCCACCAGCACGTTGCTTCCGAATTTATCCCGGCCTACATAAAAGCCCTGGGGATCGGTCTTTCCCGAATAATTGAAAGGATACAGGTTTGCTACGTTGCTGGCTGGCAGCACGCGTTCGAATTGTTCCCGGAACAGGTTCCAGCCGGTAGGCATCACACACTGGAACCCCTGTTGCTGGCGCAGCAGGAGGCGGTCTACATTGAGCTTGGCACGGATTAGTTCTGTCAGCACCTCTGTCTGCAGGAGTTTTAATTGGTCTGTATCATGGGCGCACAGCTCCAGATAAACTGCCGTATGCAGTAGCGGCTCCCGGTTCCGGTGCATGTGCGCTACAATCGTGGCCACATCCTGCAGGTTGCTTTCCGCCAGTACGGTCTGTTGTAAATCGCTTGTGCTGCTCCTGTCCATCCGGTTTTTATTCGCTGCATTGCTGATGATTTTCTTTTCTTCCACCGGAGTTACATGGCGGGTATAGATGCGAAGGGTGACACCGTCCTTTTCCCCCAGATGGGACAGGATGGCCTGCTCATCGGTGGCTGTCGGGTATTCCCGTAACGCCCATACACAGCGGTACGTATTTCCACAGATAAAATAATCGGTTTCAAATTTGATAACAGAGGGGGCTATCATATCCAGGAATTCCTGGGTATGTACTTCCTCTACAGGAACACTTTCTGCCTTTTTCAAATGGCTACCTCCTTGCCTGGGCATAGAAAAAGCCGGATACATTTCTGCATCCGGCTCCTTGCCCGTTCTTTTTGATATTATATAGATGGTTCCTGCCCCCGGCCTTGTACCGGCGCAAGCAAGCCCAGGTATAGGTCGAGCTGTTGTTCCACAAGTTCTGCAACCATATCCGCAAACAAGGTAAGATCTCCCCCTACGGCATAGGCTTCCAGGGCATTAAAATAGGCCAGCCGGTTCTCTTTGGCAATCGATATGGCTGGAAAACCGTTTGCCATCAGCTGATAGTTCATAATCAGCCTCGATGTCCTGCCGTTTCCATCCGGGAACGGATGGATTTTAACAAACTCCGCATGTGTCCAGGCTGCCAGTTCAATCAGGTTCAGCTCTTTCCCTTTCCAGGTCAGATCCCCATAAAAATCCTTGACCTGCCGGTACATCTCATTGGGGGAAGGCGGGGTATGCTGCGCACCGGAGATATACACATCCACACTGCGGTAAATGCCCCCGGTGAAAATGTTTTCCATTAATAAAGCATGGATGTCTTTGATCCTCTTTTCATCCAGCAGCAGCCCCTTTGCAATACAATCCTTCACATAACGGTATGCCTTCTGGTGGTTGACCAGCTCGTAAACCTCCCGCAGACTCTTTCCTCCTATAGTAATCCCGTCCTCCAGCAGCACTTTTGTTTCGATTAAAGTCAGGGTATTCCCCTCAATAGCGGTGGAGTTATGGGTGTATTCTATTTCAAACGCCTGCTCGTAGGACTGCAGCGTAAGCTCCGGGATGGATGACCTGCCTGACTGGTATAAGTCTCTTTTTCTCAATAATTCTGTGTAATTCAAGCAAACCACTCCTTTCTCTGCTATCCTTCGGATACCTTAACAGTATACCACAATTTCCCTAAGGTGTAACTAACAATCCGTAAGCCTGCGGCCTGTTAATCCCCGGGTATAATCCAGCGTTCCCCGTCGAAGTCTTCAAAGCGTTCCGTGGTAACATTCTGCTCATAGTACACGGCAAGTATCCGTTTGATATCCTCCCTGCCGGCACGCTTAACAGAAAAGCCCTGTTCCTTTAATGACTTTTCAATCCGGGACAGGTAGGGAAACACTTCCGATTCCTTTTCCCCTTTCAGCCGGATTAGTATCAGGAATTCCCGGGCGGTAGCCATCTGCACCTGGATCCGGTCCAGATGGGTCAAATCCTTTTCCAGGAGCTTTCTCACCATGGGATTTTGTTCCCGCTCCATCCGGGTGCGCAGGAACTGTTTGTTGTCTTCGAAGCTTTCCCGGCTGTTTAAGCACAGCATCTCAATCTCAGCCACCCCTTTCAGTACGGTCATAAGCGCATAAATCCGTGCCCCCACGTTTTTCTCGGACAGGACGGAAATGTTCGAAGGCTGTACCATTAAATACACCAGTTCACCCTCCCCGTAGGTGATAAGGCTGTAATCCGTTATTGCTTTGGCCCCGATAAGCTGCCTTGTGGAATTTTTTTCCCTGGCCTGTTTTTTCTCTGCTTGTTTCCTCATCCCAACCTCCAATCATACCTCTGCTTTCTGAAAAAGAAACGGCAGGCACAGTTCATAAAATCCAGGATGCTCGTGTCCTCAAAACGGATTGTCAAAAACGCATAAACTGCCGTCAGGAGGATAGGCAGATAAAAACCTGCCTGTGTCAGGGCCAGGATTGAAACCACCGCACACACGCCTGTAATTCCAATATCTTTCAACTGCCACAACCAAAGCGTCGCTTTGGATTTCAGGTTATCCGGATAGATATACATAATACTTATTTCCTCTCACGAAAGATGCCGCAGCTTCTTGCCGTGGCATCCTGGTTCCCTTTTTATATGGTTTCTTCTGTCTCCTGAGGCTCCTTCCTTTGTTCCGTTTCAGATGTCTCTTCCGTATCCCCGGCTTCCTCCATCCCTGACGTTTGCCCAGCTTTTCCAGTTTCCGCTTCTTCCAGTGCCTGTTCAATCAGGCCGATGACGAAATCCTTCTGGCTCAGCCCCGTCTTCTTCAGGTGCTCCTTGATTCTTCCGAATAGTTCTTCCGATACCTGGAATGCCAGCGTCTTTATCTTTCCCTCCATCTCTTTTCCTCCCCTTTCAAAATGTTCTTTTAGTACTTGTTCTACATACTGGCTTAAGGTTAGTTCTTGTTTTTCCTGTTCCTCCCGGACCTTCGTGTGCAGGGTTTTCGGGATCATGGCGCAGAGGTTTTTCTTTTTCTCCATGCTCAGCGCTCTCCTTTCTTCTTCGTTTCCAAGCCAAGTATACCGGCAATGCCAGGGATTAGCTATGACGATACCCAACAAGATCTCAGTGAAAAGGGAAGCATTTGTACTAATATTATATACCCGGTATCTGTATGAATTCAGTGAAGGATTCCAATGTTCCAGCTATACACTTCTAGATTTTTCTTATCCTGCGCACAGGTAGCTCGAAGCTTTCTGCCGTAGCCAGTTCCACCCGCATCCCCAGCGTTATACGGCCTCCGCACAGCCATATTTCATCGCAGGCCTCCAATACACGCAGCCCCATTCGGAGCCCAGCTTCCCGTTCTTCCGGGATGCCATCCGCAAGGATTTGCGGGTAGAGCAGATGTGGGGCCACCGGCGTGGCTCCCTGCCCTATAGCATAGCGGCACGCTGCTTTGGCAAACTGCACATTGGTTTCCACATCCCCCGCATAAGGGGATGCAATGTATACCAGCTTACTTTTCCCCATGTACTCCACCGCCTCCCTTATTTCACTACCGTCTGCACCACAGTCCGTGTCAGGTTGACCGCATTCTGCGCCGCATACACAGCTCCCATCACGTTGGCACGGGTTCCGGTTTCCAGGCCGAACTGTCCCGCAATCCGGGGGATTTCCCCTGCGGATAGCATGAACCCCAGCCCCAGCAGGGCATGATCCTTAAGTACCATCAGCCCGGCCGTCAGTATGGTCGCCTGCAGGAACGTGGTCAGGCACAGCCCAACCACCTGCTTACACCATCCTATAAAGCCATCAATATAACCCCTGGGCACGCTGAACATATATAAACTCCCCACGGCGATCTGGATTAACAGGATCCCGCCCCTTTTCAGGTTGGAAAAGAAAACCTTAATCACCGCATAGCCCATCAGGATCAGGAGGAAAATCATCATACCCGGGTTGTCGATGCTTTGCAGCCCTCCCATAGCCCCGGAGGATGCCGCCTGTTGCCAGGTTCCCGCATCCTGCAGGGAGGTGATAATCTCCGAAGCTGCTGTCCCGATATCTTTGCCCAATCCGGTAATCTCTGCGGTAAAGCTTCCCTGCAAAGAAACACAGAGCTGATACAGTTCTACCGGTACCGTAGTAAACAGGCTGACAGCCAGAAACCCTTTCACCGCATTCAGGGCAGTGTCTCGCATACTGCCCCGTCCGGTCTGGTACTCAATGGCACATTCAAAGGCAGCTACCACAAGGCCTGTTACATACAGCGCCCACGCCAGATAGGAAAAAAACAGCACAAGGGACTGCACCCACCCCATCTCAAATAAATCGGCTCCCATATTCCCCATCTGCATAAAAAAATCACCCAGGAACCCTACCACCTGGGTATAAATCCAGTCAATGATCTGGCCAAGTACCGTATCCGCCACAAAATCCCAAATAAACACCTGTTCCCCACTCCTTTCCTTTTTCCCCATCATCCTTCAAAAGGCAGACAACCAGGGCAAAAAGAAAAACGCCTGTAATTTACACAGCCGTTTTCCCCTTTTCTTCTGTTATATCCTTATGTTTCCTTACACATGCATTTTTATTTCATAGCCTGCCCGATCTGCAGGCCAGACTGCCGCGGCTCCTGAAACATGGCGGCATATCCGTTCACTGCATCAGCAAGTATACGGTAATCCGCACCGGATGGCTGGTAAACATACCATTCCGGCCCGCTTCCGCCTTCCCAAATATGGGGAAGAATCCCCTGGGTAAAGTTTGGGTTATTCCCCTTTTTTATGCCAAGGATATCCCCAAACCACAGAGACACGCTGTCAATGGGACCGTCCTTCCGGTTAATGATGGTGGCTTTGATTCCCTCATATTGAGCGCTGATTCTGTTGGTCACAAACTCTAACCGCAGCCGGACATCCCCATCCAGCCTTGCATAACAGCTTCTTCCCACAAAGGTAGGCTCCTCAAGGTGCAGGCCATGGCGGAGCAACTTTCTCCATTCCGTTTCATAAAATGTCATTGATTTTCCTTTCTTTCTACTATAGTTGAAGATCTAATGTTTCATGGATAGGTCTAAAACCTTATCCTGGCTGCCCTTATACATCACCCCATCTTTGATATAAAACTGATCCGGGCCGTCATGGCTTACTGTATGCAGGATATCCCCGTCATAGTTGTAAGGGAAGTTATCCCCTACGATCTGCCTGATTTCCCATTTGACAGCCTTTCGTGTATGCCAGCTATCCCCTTCCAATTCATACGCGTAATTATCCACCTCGATAAATTGATCCGGCCGGCATTTTTCCGCAAATTCTTTAAAATCCGGCAGGTTAGGGATAAAACGGGAGGTAATACAGCCGCCTGTATAAATCTCATCTTGCAGAAGCTGCCCTTTTTTATTTCGACCGCTCAGCATGATTACAGAAAAAGTAACCGTCATCCCATCCTCCGGCAGAAACAGCTTCTTCCCTTCTTTGTCCCTGTCATCCCTTTTTATCTGTTGTTGGGGAACCAACTCCAGCAAGTTTCCTTCGGCCGCCAGAAGGGTATCCAGACAGCTGACCAACGCCTCCATATGCTCCTGCCAGCCAATCCAGTTCTCCTCCTCGAACCAGCCGCCCCACATTTCCTCATGTTCCGCCTTGCACTTTGCATTTTCTTTTGCATAGCGGAGGGAATCCGAAAGATAATCCCGAAGATATGCCAAGGATTCTTTTGATGCGGTAAAAGATTGGATAGATGCGAATTTTCCATCTTTTTCAGACCATTGCCCTACATAATCCAGGCTTGCGGCATCTTTATTTAGATAAAGGACTATCAGTTCCGCCACCGCCATAAAGCTAGTATGGGATAGTCCCTCAGATGCTTCAGGCGGCCTGTTCCAGCTGCTCTTCTGTAACGTATCTATCACGGTATCCAAATCTAATCTTCCTTCCCACAGCAGCTTTTTGCGGACATAGCTTATAGCATCCAGTCCAGAATCAGACTGCAATGCAGAGATTCCCCAACAGCCCATATCGCTTCCTCCTACGATAGAATGTCTTACTTTTTCTTTTATTGCAAAACAAAAAGCCCCCTGTTAAGGAAGGCTCGTACTTGACAATTATGATATTCAGAGTTTACATAACAGTGGCGGGGTTTCCCCGACAATAAAAAAGTCATGGCAGACTGATGTGTTCCAGCACAGCAGTCCTGCACGAAGGTGAAACCAGCACCCAGCACAACCGTTATAACGGCACCACGACAAGTAAAGTATACTGCTTTTCTTGCGGCGGCACAAGTACCGATTTTTCGCGCTTGCATGGGTAAAGGGTATTGAAATGCCCACGCCTTTGCATGCGCTTTTTGAAGATACGGGAAATTCCCGACCCTAAAAAGGAAAGGTCGGGATTAAATGAACATTTTTAAAACAACGGGCGACATTTTAGGATGCCGCGATGGGGATCTGGCTGAGTCCTCCCTCCACTCTTTTTTTACTTTAGCAAAGCAGGTGCGAATGCAGCTGGGAAAGCGGGGCTACCTGCTGGATAACTACCTCTCCCTCTTCTTTGAGGCGGTGAATAATTCACTTACCACCGATACCTCGGAAGAGGGGATGGGAAGCGCGGAAACGTATCAAGCCTTGTGTGATCAGGTACTCAAAAATACTGACTTACAGGGCGGCTCCCCTTTTGCTGCAAAGTTAGGGGATATCCTGAAAGAACATCCTTTCATTTCTTCTTTCCAGGAATCCGATACACAAAGGGAGCTGCTTTTCGCATTTGCTGCCGATATATTCCTGGATGAGGCGGTCACACAATTTTTCACCGAACAGAAGGACTCCATGTCCAATACACTGGACATCATCAAGCTGGGGGATCTTTACCGGCAGATAGAGGCAATTGTAGGGGAACCTATGGCGGAGACATTAAACCTAAGACTCAAGCAGACATTTTTAATTGCCCCCCTGGCTGCTGTGTTCCGGCAAGCTTTTACCCATAGCTTGCTTTTCAAGCTTACACACAGGGATAGTGAAACCAGCAGACAGGTATTCCAGCTTCTGTTAGATAATTTTGCACCCCCTACTGAGGCAGGCACTTCCTTACCGTAAGTATATTTACGACCATAAATATTTTTGTTAACCAAAGTAAGCAGGCACACCGGATTTTCTTACCGTGTGCCTGTAATCATGACAGTTGGATTAGTAGCAATTCATCTGCCGGGTATTATCAGTAACAGCGATATGTTCCCTTTCCAGCCCCTCGTCTAACTGAAGCAGTTTTTGATTTAATTTTTCCATGCATATGGACATCTGTTGGACCTGGAGAACATCGCTTTGCGAAAAAACATAAATCTCCTGCATTTTAACAAAAGCGGCACTTAACTGAGCATCTTCTAAAACGGCCCGGAATAGTTTAAATTCGGAAAAAGGTTTTTCCGCCAGGTCACTGCCAATCCGCCCAGTCTCTTCCCTGCGTTTATAAGCAAGCATTTCTATCAAATCCCCTGGTGTTGACAAAAGCTCCTGTATCCTTTCCAGCTCCATCATCATTGTCAGGTCATAAAGGTGTTTTGCCGTGTCAATCAGCATCTGGCGCTGGTAGTAAAACTCCGCTGCCAGTATTTTGTCCGCAAAGATCCGTTCTAGCTTAATAGTACGGATAGGAAACGGCATCATTTCATAGCTGGATTCCAGTATGGCACGTTGTTCTATCGTTGCTTCGGTATAAAGCAGGGGCGCTATTTTCAGTGCTTCTGTTGGTTCACTGACGGTAAAAGAGGTCGCTTCCACCTTCACAAATCCAAACCGCTGAAGCGCGTCGAATTCATCAACATTCGTTACGGGATCATATTCATATACGCTGGTAATGCTGCCCCGTTGGTTGCTCTCCCTGCCTTTCTCCGAGGTCCGCCGAAGCCCGCTGTATCCATTGGCTGCTGTTTCCAGCCTTTTTTTACCCTGGCTTTTGGTGCAGTCTTGCGCCTCTACTGTAAGGTCTATATCTTCAGAAAAGCGTTTCATGCAGCCAATCGCTTTATATAAAGCGGTACCCCCCTTAAAGTATGCAGGGAGTGAATCCTGCCGTTCAGCCAGCTCTGAAAGGAGCAGTGTCAGATAGTAATCTTTCTCTATGATATCCATTCGGATACCGGTTCGCCGGCTTATGTCCGAAAGCAGCGCCTCAAACGCCTCCTTATCCTGATGCAGATTCATTTATGCCTCCATTACCTTTCATTAATAAATCGGTCAACTGCAGTACCGTTTTGGCGGGATAGAGCCGGCGCGCAGTAAAAATCAGCTGCAGGGCATCCAGTTGTTGTCTCTTTACAAACTGGCACAGGATCAGCTCTGGCTGCTGAGCATCAATGTGGGCATCCGGCAGATCCCGTACCACATCAATAAACTGGAGATATTTCCAGTTCTCATCCGTCACCCTTTCCTCCGGCTTTCTCAGTTTGATATGGCACCCATCCGGCAACTTCAATCCATAACCGTTGGTAGCAACCTCGATTTCCCGTGGCAGGAGCGTGGTCAGCCCCAGCCGGTTCATCAAGGCAGCCCCTGTCTGATAGCCTATTTTTACGCCGTTTCTGACGGTAAGGTCTTTGACCATTATTTCATCGATATTCGGGGTAACCTTTCCAAAAATACTTTGTTTCACATGACAATATATACCCTTTTGCAGCCGCTCAATTTCCCCTTTGTCCGCCATCCGTTTTAATTTGACATTGGTTGCTGTCCTTGCCTTATCGTAAGGTATGGCAAATTGATCAGCCAGAAGCCGGGCAATGTCATCTGTCCGGATGATTTCCCCATAGGGCAGATTTTTAACTGTACTTGTTATATGCTTTCCGTAGCCTGCCTGTTCCATGTTGCGCCTCCTAAAATGATATTATAATCTATTACTTTTTATCTATTTTTAAGCTAATAATATCATTTTATACAAACAAAGTCAATTTTGTGCTGATTACGCCTCTTTGAATTTATAGGAAGATCCCCTGGCTCATTTCATTCCTCCCATTTGGAAATCGGCCTGTTCCTGGTTATGCTTTTCCAATACCCTTT
Source organism: Eisenbergiella sp. OF01-20 (assembly GCF_003478085.1). Classification (NCBI taxonomy): domain Bacteria; kingdom Bacillati; phylum Bacillota; class Clostridia; order Lachnospirales; family Lachnospiraceae; genus Eisenbergiella; species Eisenbergiella sp. OF01-20. Next base: position 114,506 of record NZ_QUES01000019.1, read on the forward strand.
TTAACCCCTCATCGCCTTTATAGAATACATAACCATGTTCCGTAAATTTTCCTTCTTCCTGTTTCTTCTCAAGATTAGGAATACGGACATATTCAAATTGGTTGAGGTTCTTTACCATTTGTTCCACCTGCCAGGAATGGGCAGGCCGCAGCAAGGAATTAACCGCAGCAAGCTTTTCTAAATGTATAGCATTGAGGGAATGGACCATATTACACATGTGGTTTATGTCATAGATGGTTTCCTGCTTTATATCAAGAAAATTTTCCATCTTTTTCGGGCCCCAGTTTATCTGTTGTATGGTAATGCCGGCAGGATATTCTATTCCGCCCCGTAAAAGTTCCCGCGGTATCCGGCTGTCCACCATAGGCAGAAAAAGTCTGACATCTTTTCCTTCATTGCTGCTTACTTCTACTTGTGCGATACCATCATATAGATATTCAGGTAAACTCCCTCCCTCATATAGCTGTACCAGTTCCATACCATTTTCATAAACCACTCCATAAGGGGTAACCTTGCCAACCTCGTTTACCAACAGGTTTTGTGCTTCCTTCAGGAAATCATGTGTTTCATATTCTTCAACAGAAATCGCTCCCCCATTTTTTATCAGATAATGATTTCTTCCGATATCCTCTATACCGTAAAAATTTCGGATCACTGTTACTTCTTGGCAGCAAAAGGTCAGGTTGATAAAATCCTGGATCTTGGAAATGCCTTTGATAATGGCGGCTCCCTGAAACTGGACATCCTCCGGATCCCAGAAGCTTTCCAGCCGTTTTGCGAGGTAGTCCAGTTCATCTACATTGACATAGCTGGTTTCCAGGCGTTTTAGAATAGGAAAAAAATCGCTGCGAATTTTCTCCACACAGCAATCCTGTTCCACTGCATCGCCAATCTCCAGTGATTTTAAAAGTTCCAACACATGATCATATTCATTTTTAGGAATAGGGAATGGGATGCTGACAACACCATATTCCGGGTGTCTCCCATTTTTGATTGTCGCTTGCAGGTTCATGTTCCACCTCCATTTTTCAAGAAAAGAAAGATATCCATAGGGAAAAAGAGTAGCCTCGTGATAATGGGCTACATACCGATGATTTTCCAGTCAATGCTTGCATAAGGATGGTCGTTTTAATTTTTTTCAAAAAAGCTTGTAGTATAAAAACACATTGCTATACTGGAATTAACGGTACCGTAAAAAATCTAATTTTGAAGGAGATTCTTTATGGAAAACAAATTTGCAGTAAAGCAAATCGGCGTAATCTGTGCCGATTGCAACGGGTTTCGCATAGAGCTTGCACCCGAATACAGAGAGGCGCTCATCGGCTTAGATGGCTTCTCTTACATGAACATTTTTTGGTGGTTTGACCGATGTGATAATGAAACCGACCGAAGTGTTTTGTCGGAAGCAAAGCCATATACAAAAGGGCCTGACACCCTTGGTGCATTTGCTACACGCTCGCCGCAGCGCCCGAATCCCATTGCACTGTCCTGCGCCTATATTACCTCTATTAATGTGGATAATGGTGTAATTGGACTGGCCTATATTGATGCTGATGACCAAAGTCCCGTACTGGACATTAAGCCTTACACGCCAAGTCTTGACCGTGTAGAAGTCCCACAGGTTCCGGCATGGTGCGACCATTGGCCGAATAACGTAGAGTCCAGCGGTGCTTTTGATTGGGAATCTGAATTTAACTTCTAACAAAGAAATACACAGGGCGGTTTATTGCTGCCCTGTGCATCTTTCCTACATTCCCAAAATCGTCCAGTTTATGCTTGCATAAGGACGGTAAGCTAATTTTTATTTCCAAAAATCATTTTTCCCTTGATTGCGCACACAAGGATGGCGAAAAGTCTGACCCGCTGATTCTCTAAAAATCAACGGGGCAGACTTTAATTTCTTTTTATTATATCATTTCACGAGTGATGCTGACACTTTTACGCACATACAGGTTTTCGTCAAGGATTAGATCTGCCGCCAACTTTACAACAGAGGATATGGTCGTAGTATATCCCTTTGCCGCCTGTCCTTTCACGGTGAGTACAAAATCGTTTTCCTCTCCAGCCTGCAAATATCCGGGACGAAGGATGGTGTAATTGAGTGGGCTTGCCTCAATGATTTGAACCGCATCACGATTGGGAACTTGGTCGGGGTTGTTGTCAACATTATCCTTACCGTCCATTGCGTCGGGGATTTCATTATAAATACCGACTGCGCCCATGAAAATCAACCGCTCTGCACCACATTCCGGCATTGTTGTCACAAGATTTTGGGCGACAATCGGGAGTTGCTCTCCTGAAATGGCGCAATAGACAACATCGTGCCCCTTTAGGGCGGTTCTCAAATCAACCTCATTTGTGGCATCTCCGTTGATTGCCGTTACTCGCTTATTTGAAATATCTGCATCCATTGCATGACGTGCAAACAAAGTGATGTGACAGTCTGTGTCATTTAGGAGTTTTTGGGTGATAGCACTACCGGCAGTGCCGGTAGCACCCAATAATAAAACATTTTTCATACAATTCCTCCAAGCTGTTCAATCAAATTTTCTTACCAAGTCATTGCAAATTCTGTTTTCTCCGGATTTTCTGGGTCGCCAATCATTGGCGTGGCGGTGTCCATCGAGCGGAGTTGCTCCATTTCGGAAGCTGATAGCATGAAGTCAAAAATATTGAAATTCTCCTTGATGCGCTCCTCATGAGCAGACTTCGGAATGACAATCACATCATTTTGCATCAGGAAACGCAGAGCGATCTGTGCAGGAGTCTTGCCGTGTACCTTTGCAATCTCTGCCACCGCAGGGTTTTCAAACATCTCGTTTTTATGCCCCTGCCCCAAGGGAGCATAGGCCATGTGCCGGACATGATACTTTTCCATCCACTGGTGCGCTATCTGCCGCTGGCACAGCAGATGGGTTTCAATCTGGTTGACAGCCGGTGTGATTTCGTTGAACTCGATGAGGTCAATCAGGCGGCCCGGGTCAAAGTTGGAAACACCGATGGCACGGATAATGCCCTCATCGTGCAACTTTTCCAACTCTCGCCATGCGGCGTAGTAGTTGCCAAATGGCCAGTGCAGCAGTACAAGGTCAAGGTAATCTGTTTTCAACTTTTTCAGAGAGCTTTCCACGGTTTCTCTGGTGTTTTCGTAAGAGCGGAAGTTGACCTTAGTGACCACAAACAGCTCGTCACGAGACACACCGCATTTTGCAATAGCGCTTCCCACCGCATCTTCATTGCCATAGGCTTCGGCGGTATCAATCAGGCGATAACCATTCTTGATTGCGGTCAGCACAGCGTTTTCGCAGTCCTGGCCACCCATCAAAAATGTGCCAAAGCCCAGCATGGGCATTTCGATACCGTTACTTAATTTTAAGGTATTCATGTTAATCCCTCCATTTGGTTTGATGATTTGCACTTGAGCCGTTTGCTCTTTTGTGCTAAAATCAGCTTAACAAGTTCGAGTAGCTCTAAGTCAAGGACTTTTTTTAGGAGGTCCCCTAAAATGTATTAGTTAATTCTTATTTCACCCTTTAAATTCGTGTTTGAT